>NZ_BDQK01000015.1 GCF_003864295.1 Aphanothece sacrum FPU1
ACATCTCTTGGGGAACTGATTGCTAGACCCAAGTTTTTTGTCGAACTTCAAAGTAAGCTTAAATGGCTACAACGAAAACTAGCCAAAAAACAAAAAGGGTCTAAAAATCGACTTAAAGCTATTCAAAAAGTAGCTAGACTTCATGAACATATTTACAACACTCGTAAAACTTTCATTATCAAGTAGCTCATCATCTTTGTGACCAATCGAACATAATCTTTGCTGAGGATTTAAACTTAAAAGCCATGTCTAGAGGGATGCTATGCAAGCATACTCTTGATGCGGGTTTTGGTGTTTTTTTGGAATCATTGAAGCACGTTGCTTGGAAACGAGATGTTTATTTTGAGAAAGTTGACGCTAATTTTACCAGTCAAATATGTCCCAATTGTAGCGTAGTAACTGGTAAAAAAGAACTGTCTCAACGAGTACATGATTGTTCTCATTGTGGTTTTTTAACCGATAGGGATGTTGCTTCAGCTATGGTTGTTGAGCAACGTGGACTTGCAGCCCTCGGACTGGGGGTCAAGCTGCCTGTGGAGGAAGATGTCATCGGGGATATCCCTAAAAAGGTATCTAGAGCGTCCCGTAGAAGCCCCGAAAGCCTCATAGTGATATGGGGAAGCCCGCGCTATACTGCTCTTAGCAGTTAGCGTCGGGAGGATGTCACGTCAATCATTAGTTGGATCAAGTAGCACATCAGCTAGTCGTGTCTTTGTTTACGAAGTTACGGGATTACGTCAAAATGAGGAAAGTGACAAAAATAATTATCCTTTTCGTCAGAGTGGTAGTGTCTTCGTTAACGTTCCTTATAGCCGCATGAATGAACAAATGCAGCGAATTACCCGTTTAGGTGGTAGGATTGTTGGTATTAAGCCATTAGTAGATGCTTAAGGCAATTATGGTGTCTCATTCCTCTCAATTTAAGTTAATGGGACTATCGGCGGATGATTCATTCGCCGATAATCCAGCTTATACGGTAGAATTGGCCTTAAACAATCTCCAACAGACTGATGATCCCGGTGCGCGTTATTATTCTGCTTGGTGGATTGGACGATTTCGGGTAGATGATCCGGTGGCCATTGATGCTTTAATGATGGCTTTAGAGGATGAAAGCGATCGCTCTCCTGATGGAGGTTATCCTTTACGCAGAAATGCAGCTAAAGCTTTGGGAAAATTAGGCGATCGCCGAGTTGTTCCTGGGTTGCTTAAAGCTTTGGAATGTCCTGATTATTATGTGCGAGAGTCGGCGGCCCAAGCGTTGGAAATGTTGGGGGATAGTCGGGCCATAGAATCTTTGGTCAAGTTACTTGATGGGGGGGTAGAAGCAGCGCAACAAGTAACTGGGAAACCCCATCTAGTTCAACCTTATGAGGCTATTTTAGAGGCGTTGGGTACTTTAAACGCAACTGAAGCAAGTGGTTTAATTGAGCCATTTTTAGAGCATTTTATCCCAAAAGTTAAATATGCGGCGGCACGGGCCATGTACCAATTAACCGGGAATGATTGTTATGGACAACGACTGGTGTTAGCTTTGCAGGAAAAGGATTTACAAGTACGTCGTTCGGCCTTGATGGATATGGGGGCTATTGGCTATTTGAATGGGGCCGAAGCGATCGCTAATACTTTAGCAGAAAATAGCTTAAAGTTAATTGCTTTAAAGGGAATTTTAGAGAGTCATGTGGGCCAACAATCTGTAAATTCAGGGTTATCTGAAGATAGTATTCGGGTTATGAAGCTTATGGATGGGCTACTCTGAGATATTTCCTGGTTGACAATTTTATTCTCCCGATATCTTGGTGTAAAATGTATAATAAGTTACAATACTTAAGATGGTGGGTTACGACGCGCCTTAAAACTTATTAGTTTTTCATCAAAATCATAGCCGCTTCTAACCCACCCTACGAACTATAAGCTTAACTTATCACCACAGATACGGGAGACAGCATGTCAGCAGGTGAAAGTAGGCTGAGTTGTTCTTAGCTTGCCTATGGAGGTTAGCGGACTCGAACCGCTGACATCCTGCTTGCAAAGCAGGCGCTCTACCAACTGAGCTAAACCCCCAAGTGTTTTTTCTGGTTTAAAATTTACCAGAATTTTATTCACTTTTGTTATTATATACACATAGCTTTTCAGTTGTCAAGTCTTTTGTGTGAATTTTTCTCATGACTTATTGCGTCCTTAGCTTCTATAAATTCGTTAGATTGTCCGATTTTAGGGAAAAACAAGAACCTTTACTCGAAGTTTGCCAAAAAAACGCCATTAAAGGCACTATTCATCTATCATTGGAGGGCATTAATGGTACGATTGCTGGAACAGCTTCTGATATTGAGATGGTGATTAATTATTTATGCAATGATTCTCGTTTTTTTGACTTAGAAACTAAACAATCTTTTAGTGATAATCTGCCTTTTGCGCGGATGAAAGTACGCTTAAAACAAGAAATTGTGACTTTAGGAATGCCTGAAATTAATCCGAGTGAAACGGTGGGAAATTATGTTAATTCTCATGATTGGAATGAGTTAATTTCTGATCCTGAAGTAACGGTTATTGATACGAGAAATACTTATGAAGTAGATATCGGTACTTTTCAGGGGGCTATTAATCCTCATACTCATTCTTTTCGAGAATTTCCTGATTATGTACGTCAAAATTTAGATCCTAATAAAAATACAAAAATTGCTATGTTTTGTACGGGAGGTATTCGCTGTGAAAAAGCAACTTCTTTTTTGTTAAAACAAGGATTTAAAGAAGTTTATCATCTTAAAGGTGGTATTTTAAAATATTTAGAAGAAGTTCCTCAAAATGAAAGTTTATGGCAAGGAGAATGTTTTGTTTTTGATGAAAGAATTACTGTTAAACATGAGTTAGAAGAAGGAAGTTATGAGATGTGTCTGGGTTGTGGTCATCCTATTTCTCAGGAAGATAAACGGTCTTCTGAGTATGAACAAGGGGTTTCTTGTCCCTATTGTTTTTCGACTTTATCTCCTGAAAAATTAGCACGTCAACGGGAAAAACAACGACAGTTAAAAAAGACACAAAACAGGAAATAAAACCGTTCTACCAGACAAGTTATGCTAAATTATTACAAATAATAGAGGTTCTACCGAACTTAGAATAGACCTCTTGCGAAAGTCAAAAATATAATTAATTATCATAAATTTTTCGTCAATTCTTATACTTATTTCTTATTGTTTATTAATTATTAAGTTACTTTCGCAAGAAGTCTAATGTAAAACGATTACAAATTACAGGCTTAACCCTGAAGGGTTAAGCTATAGGAACTAAGCCTGGCTACCCAGGCTTAAAATTAGGCTGTGTAGACAGCCTTTGTGTTTATAGAATAAGGCTTTAGCCTGTATTGATTTATTGATTTTACATGGCAAGTTCGGTAGAACCATAATAGACTTTAATTTAGCGACTTGTACTGAGCGAAGCTAAAATCTTTGTATACTATGTTTGTCAATGATCTAAGATTGCTATATCATCCCATTATTTTTGAGTTATGAATAATAATTTAGCCCGTTCAGGCTATACTTTACCTGTCTTTGCTTGTGCATCAGCGATCGCTGCTTTACATCACTTACAAAATAAATTAATTAATGATACAGTGTCTCTAGATTTAATTGATCCAAATAAAACAGTAAATATTCCTATTCAACAAGTAGCTAAACTTCAAGAAAATACAGCATTAGCAATTACAATTAGTGATCCAGGAGATAACTTAGACTTAACCCGAAATACTCCCATTTGGGCTATAGTTGAATTATCAAAAAATAATCAATCTGATGAACAAATTATAATAAAAGGAGGTGAAGGAATTGGCAAACAAATTAATAATGAGCAAAAAGATGCTATTTATAATTATGCTAAAAAGTTATTAAATCATAATTTAAAACAACATTTAAGCACCACAGAAAGTATTATTGTAACTATTATATTACCAGAAGGACGTAAACTAGCAAAACGTACATCTAATGAAGCATTTGGGGTGGTAGAAGGACTTTCATTATTAGGGACAACGGGAATTTCTCAACCCTTAAGCGCGCCTGGTCAATTAGACATTTATCAACAACAATTAAAAGAAAAAGCACAACAATTTGATACTTTCGTCTTTTGTATAGGAGAAAATGGCTTAGATTTAGCCCAAAAAATAGGTATTAATTCTCAACAATTAATTAAAACAGCTAATTGGTTAGGCCCTTTATTAGTCACTGCTGGATTAGAAAAAGTACAATCTATTTTACTCTTTGGTTATCATGGTAAACTAATTAAATTAGCAGGAGGAATTTTTCATACTCATCACCATTTAGCAGATGGTAGACGAGAAATATTAGTCGCTCATGGTGCTAAAATTGGTTTATCAACAACAATTTTACAACAACTATTTACCTGTGAAACTACAGAAGATGGCTTACAATTATTAAGAACATTAGATCAGGATACAGGAAGTCATTGGACACAACAAATTTATCAATCTATTGCTGATACTATTGATCAAAGAACTCAAGCTTATATTAGTAAATATGTGGAAACTGATATTAAAATAGGATCAGTTTTATTTGGACGCGATCGCTCTATAATTATAACAAGTAAAACTGGGAAAGTTTTGCTAGATAAACTTGATTGATGCGATTTTTGTAGGTTGGGTTTAAGTCCGATAGAACCATTCATAATTCATAATTCATAATTTTTCAAGGTAGCCATTGAGGACGAAAACCAACTAAAGGTAACTCTTTTAACTCTGCTTGAGCATTAGGTTTATTAGCATTAGGAGGAATTAATAACCATAATTGTCCTCCGATGATCGCTTGTCCTGAATTACTGGTTAATTTATCTGTTAAATTAGGATTATCACTGGTAACAACCTGATCAAATATTAATGCTAATCCATCAGGTGCTAAACTAACTTTAATATCTTGATAATCCGTTAAAGTTGCCAAGGGTGTCATTTTCCCTGTTTTGAGATCAAACTTAGCAAAATAAGGCTGTTCTTTATATTCTTTAGCTGGTAATAATTGAGTTAATAAACAATAAAGTTGAGTTCCTTTTGGGGTAAACTGACAATTAATAATAGACCCTTGAGTAGTTAATAATTCCTTTTGTAACCCTTGATTATTGACATAAAATAGCGATCGCGTATATCGTAAATTGGCATCGTCTGTATTAAAATCTACGGTAGCTGCCGCGGCCCCATTAGGTGCAAAATTGAGAAGTTGACCAAATTTAGGCAAAAAGTCCAAAGGTTCGGCCCCAGGTTCTAAGGGGAGAATACCAATACCTTCCCCTTTAGCAACGGCTAAACTCTGACTATCAGGGGCGATCACAAAGTCACCTCCTGTCACCTTTAACCGTTCTGGTGGGGCCCCAGACTTCACCATCCACAGGTCAAAATCAGCCGGATTTTTGCGATCAACCCGTTGAACAACAATAATTTCCCCATTATCTGACAAATCAAACTGATTATTCTGGTAAGTTTCATTATCAAGCACTAACTCAATTTTTCCGGCTGTTTGAGTTGTGCTTTCTACTCCTTTGTTAACCCCTGTGGTGACGGTATAAAGTTGTAATTCCCGTAACCCTTCTATCCCCTTATTTTTATCAGCGGCCGAAAATAAAATGCGATCGCCATCAGGATAAAATTTAAACTCTACTACCGTCGAATCTGGAGGAGTAAGAAGGCGTTTGACTTTTCGGGTCACATTATAAAAAACGATCCGTCCTTGTTCTTCCCCTTGAGTGCCAATATAAGCTAAGGCGCGATCGCGGCTTTGAAATTCTCCTACAAATGGCTCAATCACATGGCCAGCTTGCAAATCATTCCTAAAACGTTCTTGAGCATCCGTTAATTGTACCTGATAAGTTTCACCATAAGGAACCGGTGTGTTGAAGGTATAAGCGAGTCTTCGTCCGGCCCAACTAAATTTACCAGGAAGTGGGGGATCAATGACTAAATTTTGTTCGACACTGGCCCCATCCATAGGACGATCAAAGGTCAAAATAAAAGCCTGATCTTTAGAACTGACGATCTGATCTTGCCAGCTAAAATGTTGAACACGGGGGCCATTACGAATAAAACAAGCTGTACCACACAGTTTATCTAATCCAATTAAACTTCCAATAACGGCAGTAAAAGCTACAATCAAACCCAGGGACATTTTATCAATCGGTTGTAATACTATTTTATTCATATATATCAACTATTAACTATCAGCTATCAACTATTAACTATTTATTGTGCATATCCATAAGGATCAGCAGGAGTAGGAATAGTTTTAACTGACTTTGCGTCTAAAACTAATTGACGTTTTTGAGTTGGAGTTTTTTGCATAGTTTGAGTATCAACTGCGAGGGTTTCTGTGATCATTTCTGCTTCCACTTCTAACCAAATATCGGGAGGATAATCTTTTTGATCACCTTCTAATTTAACTGGTAGTCCGACGGGATAAGCATCTACAGCACAACAAGTTAAAATAAATCGACTTAAAAAGATGTAATTTTTCGGAAGAATAGGAGAATGTACAACAAATCCTGTTACCTTCGCTTTTTGTCCATTATAAGCATCAGGTTCAGGATAAGCATTTAAAGTACGAATCCACTCAATTAATGTACGATCTTCCGGTTTAACAGTTCCTCGAAAAGCCTCAGCTTGTATTTGAGTCACGGGTAAAGATTCAGAAATTCCCCGTTGTAAAGCGACTTGACTACTAAAAACAGTAGGGGGAATAAATAACCCTGCGATCGCGGTTATTACTAAGAGACTACTACCCCATCCTGGAGGAAATAAGGTGATATGTTGTACCGTTTCTGAGTCTATCGACTGTTTGCGTAACTGTTTAAACCATAACCATCCCTTCAAACTACCTAAGAGAAAAAGGATAATACTGGTAATTAAAACCAGGCCAAAATAATTAGGATGAATCAGTAACTTTAACTGACCATTGAGCCAATATCTTAATAGTAATGCGCCCCAAGCTAGAATAGCTAGTGCGTCTAACCCTGGCCAAATAAATTTCAGCTTTCGGGCAGGTTGGAGTTTAGAAAATAAAGTCATGTCTACAGCTTGATAAATTTAGAAAAAATAGCTATGACACAAGGTCAAAATAAAGGTTAATTGAGCCGCTAGTGCAAATAAATATACAATCATTCTAGGTCGGAAAATCGAGAGCATTAAACCAACGGATTTAATGTCAATCATAGGGCCAAATACTAAAAATGCTAACAAAGAACTGGTGGTAAAGGTAGAGGCGAAGGATAGGGCAAAAAACGAATCAACGGTAGAACAAATAGAGACAACCCCAGCTAAAAGCATCATCGCCATGATAGAACTAATAGTGCCTTGTCCCAAATTAAGTACAATTTCACGAGGAACAAATACTTGTAAACTAGCGGCGATCGCACTTCCTAAAATTAACATTCCGCCGAGTTCTCGTAATTCGTTGACCACATTTTCGATGAATATGTTTAGTCGTCGGTAAAATTCTCTAGACCCTATACTAGGCAAAGTTGCGGTTGCGTCTGCCATTCCTTCAAGACGTAAAGGAGTACCCGATTTATTTAATAAAAAAGTTCCTGATTGTAATAATACAGGAACATCTTGATTAGAGTGTTTTGAGCTAGAACGGGGCCATTTTGGTTGAGATAATAACATGGATACCCGTTGAGCTAAAAAGGGTTGTAACAGGTGAGTAGGATCTTTTTGTACACTAAAAATACAACCGATAGTAATAGCAATAGTCAGGGAAAAAAGCACCCGAAATACCACAATTTCTGGCTGATCTCGAAAGGCTACCCAAGTTGACCAAACTACAATAGGATTAATAGTTGGGGCGGCTAATAAAAAGCCAATAGCTGCGGAAGTGGGGAGTCCTTGCATTAAGAAGCGTCGTGCGACTGGAACATTCCCACATTCACAAACAGGAAAGAGAAACCCGATCAAACTACCGGCCAAAGCTGCTAAAAATGGATTTTTGGGTAAGGTCAGGATGAGTTTTCTCTCATCGATGAAAAGGAGTAAGGCACTTGAGAGAAGTACGCCTAAGAGGAGAAAGGGAAAAGCTTCCACCAGCAAACTGAGAAATAAAGTAAAGGCGTTGTGCAGTTGATTCATCATGAATTGCCCGATCAGGCTGGTTAGGTATCTAAGACGAAATTAATCCTTAAAAAGATTCTTGTTTTGTGTCTGTCTTTAATAATTTTTTAATATAACCTATATGTTACCAATTGTGGAGATATTAGAACACTATACCGCGATTAAACCTCTTAATTGTAGGTTGGGTTGAGGTACGAAACCCAACAAAAAACCTGAGTTGGGTGTTAGAAGTTCGGTGTTCGTCGTGGATAAATTTTTCAACTTGTCTTCATTTGGTTATGCTATTACAAATAATAGACTTTAACTCGCTCAGAGTTAAGCTATACAAACAAAGGTTGCCTACGCAACCTTTCATTCCTGTCCGCGCTCGTCGGACTTCGTTTTTATAGCATAAGGCTTTAGCCTTTTGTTAATTATTAGTTTACCATAGTAAGTCCAGTAGAACCGAAATTTTTTTGAGTTGCTTTAATCAGGATAACCGGATTTAAAGGGGAAAATCTAGTTAAGTTTTTCAGAGAAACTGAACGGGATATTTGAAGATTTAAAACTTGATAATCCCAATTATTGGTTTGCAACCATGTTAAACTCTGACTTAAATTTTCTAGAGTAGCTAAAGCAATAACTAAAATTCCATCTTGGACAATTTTCTCTTGACAAATTCCTAATATTTCGTTTAAATTCCCTCCACTTCCACCGATAAAAATCCGCTCTGGTTGCGGTAATTTACTGAGATTATTAGGGGCTTTTCCTGAAATAGCAACAACATTATTAACGTTTAAATTTTGACAATTTTGCTCAATTAAGGTAATACCTATAGCTGTTTTTTCTATGGCATAAATTTGAGAGGTTGGACATAATCTCCCTATTTCAATGGAGACTGAACCTGTTCCTGCCCCAATATCCCAAATAATTTGGTCTGGTTTTAGTTCTAATTCTCCCAAAATAAGGCAACGAATTTCTTTTTTTGTCATTAACCCAGGACGATCTTTAAAACTGAGAAAATAGTGATCTGATAATCCAAATAAAGGTAATTTTTTAGGATCTATATTTAATATTTTGCTTATAGATAATAAAATAAGAATGTTTAAAGGCTCAAATAATTCTGGATTAATTATAGCTAATTCTTCTGGCTCAAACTTGATTATTTTTTCTTTAATGCTGCCCAAATTTTCACAAACAATAAAGTCATAATGAGTGGTTAAGTCTAAACTTAAATATAGACGAGCGATCGCTGATGGGTTATTCTGACTATCGGTGAGGATAGCTATTTTTTCTATTCCCTGTTGTAAGAGGGGAATTAATTCATTTAATTCTCGACCATGACCACTAATAATTTTAGCATCTTGCCAAGGTATTTTAAGCTGATTAAATGCTAATTGTACACAATTTAGATGAGGATAAAATTGTAATTCTTCTGCTTTAAAATATTCTAATAATAATCTACCTAAACCAAAAAATAAGGGATCACCACTCACTAAAATAACAATTAATTGGTCTTCTTTATTAGATTCTTTAATGATTTCAATACTTTCTAGAAAATTACTTAATATTAGTTGTTTTGCTGGATGATTAGGAAAATAACTTAAATGGCGATCGCTTCCTACTAAAAGAGTTGCTTGATTAACAATTATTTGTACTTTTTCTGTTAATCCATTGATTCCATCTAAACCAATTCCTACTACATCAATCATAGTATATTTAATAGTTAATAGTTCGTAGGGTGGGTTAGACGCGGCTATAATTTTGATGAAAAACTAATAAGTTTTAATCCGCGTCGTAACCCACCATTTTAAGTCTTGTAGCTCCAACATACATTTTATATCAAGATGTCGGGAGAGCCAGCTTTCTTTGGCTTTTTTGATAAATTTCTGCTGCTCAGATATCATAGGATAATACCTTCTTTTTTGACATTATAAAAAAAAGGATTATTTTCAGTTTGGAATTTTGTGGACGAAATAAAATGACGGGAGATAACAACATCATAGTTTAGACAAATTTCAGAGATTATCTGACTGGTTTGATCAATTTCGTGATAGGGGTTAATGTCTGATTTAAGAATGACCAAAATATCAATATCAGAAAATTCTTTAGCATCTTCCCTAGCTTGCGAACCATATAAAATAATTGCGTTAAGTTGGTCTTTATAAAAATTGAGCAAACATTGCTTAATTTCTTGTAAAATTAGTTTAAGATGTGATTTGTTCATTAAACTTTTAACCCTAATATAGACATCTCCAAAAGACTGGATTTGACCATTCTATCATCTTTATTATTTTTCATAAGCTAAAATTAATAAAGCATTAATAATAGCAGAAGCAACGGGAGAACCACCTTTACGACCTTCTACACGAATTTGAGAAACATTAGTTTTAGCTAATATTTTTTTTGATTCTACCACAGAAACAAAACCTACAGGAACCCCAATAATTAAACTTGGTTTGATGGTTAAATCCGCTATTTTTTGACATAATGCCAGTAAAGCAGTGGGAGCATTTCCTATAACATAAATTGCTTCAGGATATTGCTCAAAACACTTTAATATTCCGGTTTCTGTACGAGTTTTTCCAGGGAGAGCATCAGACACCTGTTCAATAGCCGAAATTAAAGGATTATTAAATGTTTTATTAACAAGAGTAGTAATGCCTTGTTTAACCATAGTAACATCAGTAACGATAGGAATTTGACTCCCTAAACCATCCATTCCATTCTTAATAGCATCGGGACTAAATCTTAATAAATTTGCAAATTCAAAATCAGCAGTTGCATGAATCACACGACGAGCGATCGCATATTCCAAAGAATTAAGATTATGATCACCCATTTCTTGATCAATAATCTCAAAACTTTTTTTTAGAATCGGATGATTTAAGGATGAAGAATAAGGATTCATTAAGACTTATGTAAAGGAGCGATTTCTATTATCAACAAAACGGCCTAATTCATATTTTCCTAATAACAAAACACCAACCATTAAGGGCATAAAATAATAAATTCCTCGATAAATTAATAAAGTTCCGAGGAGTGTTTCAGAAGATATAGAATCAGATAGTAATAACAACATCACAGTTTCAAATACCCCTAATCCCCCTGGTACATTACTAGCTAATCCAGCTACTTGAGCTAATAAAAATATCCCAAAAAATGCAGAATAAGAAATACTCAGAGAACCATGTAAAAGAACGTAGAAAACCCCAGCAGCTAAAGACCAATCTAAAGAAGATACCACCAATTGACCTAAAGCAATTTTAGCAGGAAGTTGAGGAAATTTAAACTTACCAAATTTTAAGGGACGACCAACAACAGTTAAGAGAAGATACCCAATAATCATCAGTAAAAATAGGGCCCCCAAAGGACGAGCAGTATTAAAAGGTAATTCTAAGAAATTAGGAATTGCTAAAGGTTCTTTTAGGAAAAGAACCCCTCCAACTACAAACATTCCTAAACCAAAGCTAAAATTACAAAAAGCCGCTACTTGAGCAATGGAAACCATAGATAAACCCCAAGCAGAATAGAAGCGATAACGAATAACACTACTGCTTAAGACTCCTAATCCGACGTTATTACTAATGGCAGAACAAATAATCCCGACTAAAGCCATTTTAGGATAAGGAAGTACATGACGAACATAAGCTACTCCAAGAATATCGTATCCTATCATAATCATATAATTTAAGCTCATCAACGCAATTGCCGCGATGACATCAATAATGGGAATAGTTGATAAACTATTCCACATATCTTGAGCTTGATATTGATGAAAATTTTCGGCAATTGTCCACAAAGATAAACCAAAAACTACTAAACTAATAAAAGGGGGAATCCATCGGCAAATAGGTTTTTTTAACATGGGAGGAGTTAGAAGAATGATGATAAAGTAGGTTCTTTAAATGGGCAAAATTTGCTCAACTTTAAAGGATGAAAATTGTAGCACATGAAATAGAATTTCCCTATTTTTGACGATTATCTATCTAAATTTTGTTCAAGCTAATCGACTTTTTCAATCTGAATCTCAAGGTGTTTATTCTTCCTAGTAATCTTTATAATTAAAAATTACTGTAAATTAGGCAATAGGATACCCATCAGTCTTTTATGGTAAATTTAAGACCTTAGTTTGACAGAATATAAACTTAAGATGAACTCAATCTATACCTAACCTAAATTATTGGTGAACTGTAACACCCGAATCTTGCCTGTAATAGAAGCTTATGTTACAGTCTTTATATTTAATTTAGACTTGCTATGAGTAAATGAGTTCTAACACATCAGATAAAAACAGATTTATCGGAATAAGAAAACAGCACCAGTTCCGAGGGGAATCAAATTTCCTTCTTAAGTGTATAGCTTATTCAAACAATTTCGTCAAGAATTTTGTCACGATTCTTGTTTTTTTTATCTTTTTTGTAACTAATAATACAATAATGATGGATTTCAGGGGGTTAGTCTAGGACAATATTGAATTTTTTATTAATTTTTAAGGGGTCAGAATTTTTATCCGTTAGATTTAATTGAGAATTAATTCTGAACGCCTGAACTCCCAGATTATTTCGTAATTATTAACTTATATTTCAGAGGTTTATCAGATTTAGCCACAATAGTAAATTCATAATAGCCACTTTCTGAAAGTTCTCCTGACCATTGTTGTTGGGTAGAGTCTTCTAAAAGATTATTGGTTCCCGTAGGGGAATAAATCGATAAAAAAGTATCACCATTAGTTTCGAGTTTAACGGCAAGATTTTGAGATGCTTCTAAACGAACAACATAAGCTTTTCCTGCCCCTGGTTGTAAGGTTTCTTCTCGTTCAATTGTCGGGTTTTCTGAATCAAAAAAAAGTGCCTCATAGTTTGACCCTGACTGTAATGCAGTTAAGGTATCTAATATCATGGCTGTCCAAATTTGTCCTAGAGGTTGATCAATAAAGTTTTCCTCTTTTTGTTCAGGAAAAGCTCTAAAAAATCGACCGTCTACTAAATCATAAACAGCACGACTACTCAAATGTAAATTATTAGCTAGAAGTTTCCAGTTATCTCGTTGAGTTTGGTTATAAGTTCCGATTCCTTCTAACGCTTCTGGACTTAAAGATCCCAATATATCGAGAAGATTATCTCCGGTCTGATCCCATTTTTTGCGCCAAGAATCATCTTCCGGTTCATTACTAAGCGCACGACCTTTTTCACTGGGATATTGTTGTCCAAAAACTTCATCAACCAAACTAACAAATAAAGTGTGATCAATCCCTAACTTTTGACGACGTGTTCGTAATTGGGTTTTGCGTTGAAACTCTTCATCACTAATTTCAGAAGGACTCTCAGAGGTTGTTTTCTCAGAGAACACTTTGGGACTTTCTGCTTGAGTGGGATTGAGAAATTGAGAAATCCAAGTTTTCCCGGCCCACCATCCGACCATTCCTGATCCTAAAATTAGCATCAAGACAAGTATAAGTTTACTTAAACACCCAGAAACGGAACTTTTAGCGGGACTGCTAGTTAATGCCATTGTCGTCTCAGTCTTAGATAAATTGGGTATAAGGGTGTCTTCTGTGGAAGTCGTGTCAGGGATGTTGGATTCAGTAGCATCTGGAGCTACAATTATCGTCGGTGGGGTAACTGATGACGAGTAAACAGAAGACGGATCTAAGTGAGGAGTAGAGACGCTGAGGCTATCGATAACTTCTTGGGCAGAAGTATAACGATCTTTAGGATGTTTGGCCAGCATTTTGCTCAGTACGGGGGTTAATGAGGAACTTAGAGCTAATTCTGAGGGCCAATGACCTGTGTGTGGATCAATAAGCTCTAAAGGTTCTTTCCCACTGAGTAAGACTAAAGCAGTGGCCGCTAAGCCGTATAAATCACTATGGCTAGAGACGAGGCCTTGTTCAATCTGTTCCTGGGGTGCATAACCAGATTGCCCAACTTGCATAATTTGTCCAGTTAGGACTTGAGATTGGGTAAAAAAGCTATTAGCGATCGCAGATAATTGTTTAATGCTGCCAAAATCGATTAAAACAGGCAATTTATCTGAATCACGACAAATAATGTTATCTGGGGTAATATCTCGATGAATAATGCCCCGATGATGAAGATAGGCTAAAACAGGTAAAACATTTAATAAAAATTCGGTAACTTCTGACTCAGTAAAAAAGTGTCCTTGACTGAGACGATGGGTTAAAAGTTCGCGGTAGGTGGGGCCGATAATATAATCTTGGACTAAAAATAATCCTTTGTTTTCCCCTTCTGGTAAGGGAAATAATTCCCGAAAGCGAGGAATTTGAGGATGATCCAAAGTATAAAGTGCTTGAGCTTTCCGTTGAAATAGTTCTTCTGTTTTTTGCAATCCTTCGGAACTTTGGACTTCGGGTGCAAATTCTTGGAGAATACAATATTCATTAAAACGGTGACGATCTTCTGCTAAATAGGTACGTTCCAACTTTCCCCGACCCAGTTGGCGTAAGATATGATAGCGATGATTAACCGTTTCTTGAGGCTTTAACCCAGTATCCATGTAACCCATCATCTGGTGATTATGCTTCCTCATGGCCATTAAGTGAGTCATTGTACCTCAAATAGTTGCCAACTACCAAGAGTTCGGAAATCCACATCTGTTTGGGGGGACAATCCCAAAGTGAAAATGTAACCAAGATCAGGCACAATCAGTAATGAAAATCAGTAATTTTTTCTCAACTAAGAAGCTATGACGGTACTAGAAAAAGGCAATATTACGATTCATACCGAGAATATCTTCCCTATTATTAAGAAGTCTCTCTACACAGACCATGAAATCTTCTTACGGGAATTAATCTCTAATGCGGTTGATGCGATTTCTAAGCTTAAAATGGCCTCGTTTGCGGGGGAAGTATCAGGAGAAGTTCCTGATCCTGAAATTGTTATTAGAGTAGACGACAGTAATAAAACTCTTTCTATCTCTGATAATGGCATTGGTATGACTCCTGATGAGATTAAAAAATATATTAATCAGGTAGCTTTTTCCAGTGCGGAAGAATTTATTCAAAAGTATCAAAAAGATGCTAATGATTTAATTGGTCATTTTGGTTTAGGGTTTTATTCTGCTTTTATGGTGGCTAAAAAGGTAGAAATTGACACTCTATCTTATCAACCGGGATCACCTGCTATTCATTGGTCTTGTGATGGTTCTCCTGAATTTGAATTAACTGAATCTTCTCGTACTCAAATAGGGACAACTGTTACTTTAACTTTAATGGATGACGAGCAAGAATATCTTGCACCGGAACGCATTCGTCAGTTAGTCAAAACCTATTCTGATTTTATGTCGGTTCCTATCAAATTTGATAACGAGATTATTAATAAACAAAAGTCACCTTGGAAAGAATCTGCTCAAAATTTGACCTCAGATGACTATTTAGAGTTCTATCGTTATCTTTATCCTTTTCAAGAAGAACCTTTACTTTGGGTACACTTAAATACTGATTATCCTTACTTACTCAATGGGATTCTTTATTTCCCTAAACTTCGTCCTGATGTAGATGTTTCTCAAGGACATATTAAACTGTTTTGTAATCAAGTATTTGTCAGTGATCATTGTGAAGAAATCATCCCTGAATTTTTAATGCCATTACGAGGTGTCATTGATAGTCCTGATATTCCTCTTAATGTTTCTCGTAGTGCCTTAACTAATCATCGCACAGTTCGTAGTATAGCTAATCATATCGCTAAAAAGATTGCAGATCGTCTCAAATCTCTTTACGATGAAACTCCAGAAGAATATCTTCGTTGTTGGGAAGATGTAGGAACTTTTGTTAAATATGGTTCTCTCAAAGATGAGAAGTTCAAGAAGCAAGTTGAAGACATTTTAGTCTATAAAACTACCTATAAACCCACTGAGACAACTTCTGCTAATGATAGTCCAAAAATTGAAGTAGAAAGCGATGATGTTTGGCAAAATGTAGAAAGTGAGAAACAAGGTGAGTTTACTTACGAAAAAGCGGGTTATACAACCCTCAAATCTTATCTAGAACGCAATAAAGAACGACATGAAAATCGAGTCTTTTACTGCACTGATACTAATACCCAAGCGACTTATGTAGAACTCTATAAAGGTCAGGGTATAGAAATCCTGTTTATGGACTCTTTCATAGACACAAATTACTTTATTCCTTTCTTAGAAAGAGAATATTCTGAGGTAAAATTCTCACGGGTAGATTCAGAGTTAGACAAAACTTTGTTACAAGAGGATAAAGCTAATGAAATAGTTGACCCAACTACTAATAAAACCCGCAGTGAACAAATTAAAGAAATCTTTGAACTTGCATTAAATAAACCTCAAGTGAATATTCGCACTGAGGCTTTAAAATCAGATAATCCTCAAAGTACACCCCCGGCAATGGTATTATTACCAGAGGCAATGCGACGTTTTCGGGAAATGATGGCCTTGTCACAACAACAAGGAATGGAATTTCCAGATGATCATGTTTTAGTTATTAATACAACTCACCCATTAATTGAAAATATCTATCAATTAAGTCAGGGAAGTATTGTACAAGCGAGTGGTGATTCTCCTTCTCAAGAAATGGCTAAAATGTTGTGTCAGCACGTCTATGATTTAGCTTTAATCTCTCAAAAAGGGTTAGATGCAGAGGGGATGAAATCATTTGTAGAACGGTCTAATCAGGTGTTAACTCGTTTGACTAAATAGTTTCATTTTTGCAAATTTATTATTGCAAATTTATTGTGGCAAATTTATTCAGCCTAAAGGCTGATACTATATAAACTAAGCCTGGCGACCCAGGCTTTTTTATCTAATTTTAGATTGTAGGTTGGGTTGAGGCACGAAACCCAACGTTGTGAGAAAATTAGGAAAAGTATTTAACAGTGTTAAATCCCTACAAGGGTGTATTTGTAGGGACATAATCTTATTATTTCTTAGTATATTTTTGCTTCTCCCTTATATTAAAATCAATTTACGGATATAGTGGTCTAGAATAATTATCATGAAAGCAGCAGAAGTTTTAAGTCAATATGCAGCCGGAAAAAGAGACTTTCGCGGACAAAACCTCCGAGGACAAAACTTTCAAGGGAAAGACTTATCTGGGGCAGATTTTAGTCAATGTGATATACGGGGAACTAACTTTAAAGAAGCAAATTTAACCAAAGTCAAATTTATTAAAGCCACTGCAGGGTTACAAATACAATCTAAGATTTTATTATTATTAGCTGCAATGGTATTAGTTGCCATATCTGGCGTTTTTTCAGGCTGGGCAGGATATTATATTTCTTGGATTTTTGACGGTTCTGATGTACAATATAGAATATCAGGGTGGATAACCCTTGCCACTTTTGCCATCTTTATCTTTACAACCTATCGTAAGGGCTTAGTAGCCGGAGCCGTAGCCGTAGCCGGAGCCCTAGCCGTAGCCGGAGCCGTAGCCCTAGCCGTAGCCGGAGCCGTAGCCCTAGCCGGAGCCCTAGCCGGAGCCCTAGCCGTAGCCGGAGCCGTAGCCGGAGCCGTAGCCGGAGCCGTAGCCGTAGCCGTAGCCGTAGCCGTAGCCGGAGCCGGAGCCGGAGCCCTAGCCGGAGCCGGAGCCCTAGCCGGAGCCCTAGCCGGAGCCCTAGCCGGAGCCCTAGCCGGAGCGTTAACCCTTCTTGCCTATCTTATCTCCTATCGTAGCATAAAAGGTGATATTAGGGAAGCTTGGTTGCGGGATTTTGCCGTTGCCTTTGCCAGTTATGGGGGTACAAATTTCTCTAGCGCTATAGTTATTGATGCCGACTTCACAGGTGCAACCCTGAAAAATACGGATTTAAGAGCAAAATTGCTCACCCGTACCCGTTTTGAAGGTGCTATCAACCTTGAACTCGCTAGAGTTGGTAATACTCTCTTATCTCAACCTGCTGTCAAAGACTTATTAATTAACCCTAATATGGGTTATAAAAAGAATTATTTTAAAGCAAATTTAAGGGGTGCAAATCTTGATCAAGCTAACTTGAGAGAAGCTAACTTAACTCAAGCAGACTTAAGTGAAGCAACCTTACAAAATGCCGATTTGCGGGATACTAATTTAAGTCAAGTAAATGCAGTTAATACTAATTTTACTCATGTTTATTTAACCGGTGCTTGTTTAGAAGGATGGAATATTGACAGCAGTACCATATTAGATAATATTGACTGTCAATACGTTTATTTCGTTAATAATCAAGAAGAACGTCGTCCTAGTATTGGGGACTTTAAACCAGGAGAATTTAGTAAACTATTTAAAGAAGTTTTAGACAGTATTGTTTTAATTTTTCATAATGGAGTCAACTGGAAAGCCTTTGCTTCTGCCTTTAAACAAGTACAAGTTAAAAATAAAGAAACTCCCCTAGACATTGAAAGCATTGAAAATAAAGGGGATGGAATGGTAGTCATTAAAGTTAGGGTATCTCCTGAAACAGATAAAGCTAAAATTCAGCAAGAACTTCAACAAGAATATGAAGACTTTAGTAAAAGATTGGCTGCATCTCATCAAAAACAATTAGCCGCACAAGAACAAGTAATTGGTATTCAGAATAAAGAAGTTAACAGCTTAGAAAATATTATTGATATCTTAGCAGCAAATATGTCTGATGATACTCAAAATATGACAACGGTTCATTTATTAGAAAATGGTAAAGACATTGAGCAGATAGAAGAACAACAAAATTTAATTCAAGGACAAATACCTAATAATGTTGTTAGACAACTCCATGAAGAATATAAAAAGACCAAGAAGTTAATAGAAGAAAAATATGAAGCTATATTAGAAGCTAATAAAGCTCTTTTAGAATCAAAACAAATACAACTCGAAGAAAAGAAACAAGAGATAAACTATTTGAGAGAAAAAATTCTGACTCTTAGCTTAAATTTTAATATTAGCAAGGATAATAATGATGACAAAATAAATAAATAAGCTTGTTAATAAATCATGGAAAATAATGATTATTTAGAGATTATCCAACAAGCTTATCTAGACCGAATTCAAACAATAGAGGACAAATACCAAGCGATTATTATCAGTAAAGATGAGAATATTCAAACTCTTAAACAACAAATAAATGATCTAAAAAGCGAAATTATTTTTTTAAGAGAACTTGTTGATAAGCGAGAAAATAAATTAAGTCAAGTGTATAATCAATATAACATTCAATCCCCAGGAGTTAATATGTCTAATATATCTGATTCTAGTAGCGGTGATAAAATTAACTACAATTTGCAGAATTCAACGATTGGGGGAGGTATTGCGGGGAGAGACTATAGAGGAGATATTATTCATAACTATTCATCCTCAGAATTAAATGATACTATTAGAGATATTCAAAAATTAATTGATACACTGTCCCAAAATTCATCTATAAATAGCACCAGTGAACAGATGAAAATTGCTACCCAAGTAATAGAAAGAATTGAGAATACTCCTACTTGGAAACAAAAAGCCATAAACGCAGCTAAACAAGGGTTATTAGAAGCGATGAAAAGTAATCCTATTGGGGCATTTGTAGCAGGTGCGATTGAAGGATGGTAGGGGTTTAATAATATTTAGGACTTACGCAAAAAATAGTTAAATACGCTATAGATAGTGAGATGTGTTGGGAACACATCCTACTTTTAGTTTCCTTGCGTAAGTCCTAAAGATTAAACCCTACTACTACTAAATTTTAATAGCATTAAATGCTAATTTTATTAAACCAGTTTAATTTATTGATATCTGACTACTTAACTATCTTTACTCAGTAAATATTCTACTGCTCGTTGAAGCTGTTCAGTTCGATTTTTTTGTTCCTGATGACCTTCTCGCATTTCTTCAACAAAACGATCAATTCGGCGATTTGTTGTAATACTAATTTCAGCAAGTTGTTGAATACTTTGCTGCATCTGTTCCATATTCTGTTCAATGCGATCCAATCGAGAAGAATTCCACCACATGAAATTTACCTTCAAAATTATTCATACTTTGACTATAACATAATTTCAAAATATTTCCATAATTTAGAAATAAATTGAAAATATAATAGAGGGAATTATCTTAATAGGAGTTTACCCGTGACTCAGACCCCCATAACAGTGACTTACTCATTAGAAGAAGTCTTAAAAGACATTCAACAAAGCATTAAGGATGTTGATAAAAAGCTAGATACCCTTCAGAAAGAGGTGAGTGACTTTAGAACAGAAACTAAGGTAGCTATTGAATCTCTCAAAGGAGAAATTAAAACTCTTGATGCAGAAATCAAAGGAGAAATTAAAACTCTTGATGCAGAAATCAAAGGAGAAATTAAAACTCTTGATGCAGAAGTCAAAGGAATTAATAAGCGGTTAGACAGTCAAGAATTTATCAATCGTTCCATTGCTGCTGGGTTTGTTTTGGCCTTTGGAACAGGGGTTATAAAGTTATTTTTCCCGAATTTTCCTAACCTACCGCATTAAATCATTTGTAGGGGTAATTCATGAATTACCTCTACGATTATTCACAAGATTTAGCGGGTAAAATCTGAGTAAATTTTTGATAGTCAGATAAATATTCTTCTAAGGCAATAAATTGAGATACATTTAAACGATAATAAATCCAACGGCCTTCTTGACGCGATCGCACTAATTGTGAATCTTTAAGAGTTTTGAGGTGAAAAGATAGCTTAGATTGTTTAACATCAAGAATTTCACACAAATCACAGACACATAATTCTTTAGTGCGTAATAACTCTAAAATCTGCAATCTAATGGGGTCAGAAAGGGCATGAAATCCTGATAAAATGAGGGTTAAATCAGTAGTAACTGGCATTTCATTAAACATATGAATAATGGACAATAGATAATGGACAATTCATAATTCATAATTCATAATTTATCCAGTAATTCTAAATGTTGTTCAATTTCTGCTTTATCTCTCCACACAGGGCGCATTTTTCCTTGTGCATATAAAGATAATTGATCGCCGACATGAGGTGAATTAGGTTGAGTAGAATTACCGTAAACATTTAATACTTTAGCATGAATTGGATCAGAAAATTCTACAGCCGCAATAAAACTATCCCCAAAAACAACTTGAAATTTTTTATCAGCAGTTGCTTGAATATTCAAAACTTGAAAACTCCCTAAAATTCCGGGGCCTCCATTAGCAGGTAAATCTTGATTTCCTACGCGCATTCTAACCACTTCTCCCCAAGGAACATCTAAAGAACCATAAAGTAGTTTAACTTGAGCTGCAACCCCTTCTAAAACCCCTAAAGCAGTGTTAATATCAGCTAAACCGGAAGGAGTCTCTAGGGGATTTTCTGGGTTCCAAGGTTTAGAAAATAAGCCCTTTGATTCTAAGGTTAAGGCCCATAATGTAAAAAGTACCGCCCCGCGACTATTAGCATTAGTTTGATGATCCCATTTTTCTAATACTTTTGCTGCTTCAATTCCGATAGGATTAGCTAATGCTTTGGTAGTAGAAACTAAGATATTTAAAATCCGATCAGCCATTAATAATTCTGAGGAGAATTTCTTGTTAATCATCTCATCAAAACTCAGCTTTTCTGACTCCATTAATAATTGAATTGAACGCTGCGATCGCAAGATATTTTTAGCATAACCCAAAGAAGGAGGTGCAAGATAAGGGGGAAAATCTTCTGCTTTAAGAATGGGAGGAAATGTATTAGACCAAGGTGGATCATTACTATTTTGTAACCATCCCGTTTCAGGATTAACTAAACGGGGTAAATCTTCATAAGCATGGTAATCAGTCCAAAGGGTTTCAGAGGTATCTCCAGGGATTATTTTTTGCCAATATTGCCAATCTCCTTGAGATTTAATCGGCACTAAAGCATTAAATAAATAGAAAATTTGTCCTTTTTTATCCGCATAAAGAAAGTTAAATAAGGGTATTTGTAATTGCTTTAATCCGGCTTCAAATTCTTCTAAATTAGTGGCTTTTGCCATCTCCCATAACTGTTTAAACCCATGAGGACGATCTAAACCTACTATTTTTACTGCATAAGCATAATCTTTATCTTGATGAGTAATAACCCCCTGAACTGAATGTTTAACCCCAAATTCTAATTCTGTATAATTACCATTAGTTTGACGAATTTTTAATTTTTTAATTTCTGTATCAAATTGTTTAACTTTTCCTTCCCAAAGATAACCATCATCTTGTATTTTTAATTGATAAGTATCAGCCCCATCTATGGGATTAACGGTAACAGTCCAACCTAAATTATCATTAAATCCAAGAGCTAAAATAGGCATTCCTACTAAAGCGGCTCCATACATATTAACACCAGGAGCATTTAATTGGGCTTCATACCATAGATAAAAATCTGACCAGGGTAAATGGGGATTTGCTAATAACATCGCTTTGCCACTGGCTGATTTTTTAGGACTAATTACCCAACCATTTGATCCCCCTTGTGGTGGTATAATTTGTCCTGCTGCGATCGCTTGAGGATTAGTTAAAAAATGGAAGTGTATCACTCGTTGAAAATGGGCTAAAATGTCGGTTCCTGTAATAGGTAAAACGACTTTTAAATCTTCATTAATTTCCTGGGGATATTGAGCTACATAATTGTTAATTCCTTGAGCAAAACTGTCTAAATACTGACGAATTTCTGGGGTTTGTTGTTCATACCATTGTTGCGCCCTAACTGAAATGCCCATGGTTGTAACATATTGATCAGATTCTAGATAATTAATACCCCAATATTCGGCAGCTTTGCCCCTAGCTTGTCCATATAAACGCAAAATTAAGTTACCATGACTCTTAGTTTGCGCCCAACCAAATGCTTTAAATAAACTGGTTGAATCTGAGGCATAAATATGAGGAACGCCCCAAGTATCCCAAAGTATTTCGCTATTATTAGTTCCCATAATTGGCACATTAAAGGTAAGGGTAATGATTAAAATAGTAGTTAATACAATGGCGATAAATCTAGTCATTTTTGCTTGTAATAATATCAATTTTGTGGTATAATTAATCATGCTCCCATGCCTGAATATTCAGCTAATCCACGTTTCCATAACCAACGATTTAAGATAAAAAAGATAACAATCCAAGCTATCATCATGAAAAATCCCCTAACTAAATTAACGGGTAAACCTATCAATAAAGCAGCCGGAAAATAAACCGTATAAGGAAAAGGTGTCCACATAACTATCTCTTTTATCATAGGTGGAAATACGTCTAATGGTGCTGTAATTCCTGATAAAAAAATATCAAATAAAAACCAAAATTGTTGAAGCGCAGTTGCTCGTTCTGTCCAAAAAGCAAACATAGATAGGGTGTATTGAATCAAAAACCGTAAAGTAAAAGAGAGAACAATAGTAATTAAACAAAAAATAATTCCAGTAAAACTAGGTATCCAAACAGCTTGAGGATATAAACTAAAGAATAAGATAGTTAACAGAATAGCTATGGGAAAACGGGTCATTTTTTCCGCAATATGTCTAGCTACATGATGCCAAGCTGGATCAAAAGGATATAATAATTTAAAAGATAATTGACCTTCTAAAACTTCTTTTTCAAACTCCCAAATAACCCAAATATTCGTAAATTGTCTAATTTGAAAAACGGCGAAAAAATAACGAGCAAATTCCACAGAATTTAAGTTAAAATTTCCTCTTTGTGCCGCTTCTATCCACACACCCATTAAAATAATTGGTAAAGAACCAGATAAAACCCAAAAAAATATTTCAGCCCGATATTCTATCATATAGGCATAATAAACAGAAAGTAGAATTAGGATTTTTTTAAGTGGCCACTTCATTGATAAATAATGAGTTAATAACTTTTAATTTAACATTATATATCTAATATTAACAAATAACTCAGCCCGCGAAGGCGGGCTTTGTTTTAATAGCTGCACCTTTCAAGGTGTCAGCCTATATGTAATATTAACAAATAACTCAGCCCGCGAAGGCGGGCTTTGTCTTAGTAGCTGCACCTTTCAAGGTGTCAGCTTTGGGGTATTTAATGAGAAAAAGGACAACCTTTAGTTAATTTATGCAAAAAAGAACTATTATCAAAATAATGCTCAATAGAAATAATTTTTAAATCATCAGTAACTCTGGCAATACTAAGTCCCAAAATTTCAATAGTTTCTCCCGTTGGTTGATGATCTTTATAAGGGCCATTAAATGTTCCCCAGTGTCGCCATTTAAACGTTACATTAGGAGGCCCAGATAAGACTTCAGTTAATTCCCAAAGAAACCCATTAGGAAAGGCATTATGAAACAATTTAAACGAGGATTCAAAAGTTTCCTCCGTAGCACTATATTCTTTGGCATTACCAATAAATAAATTATAAGTTCCTTGTTCTGCTACTTCTTTCGCTGTATAGTCTGGCCCCCCATTACTACTCATACGAAATTTATCTGTTACTATAGATATCCATTGTTCAGGGTTAGACTTATTAGACGCTTCCATCTCAAAAGTTCTCACTAAATTTTGAGCGATCGCTTCTAAAGATCCCTCTAGATGAGAATATTGACTTTCTTTATGCAAAAATTCATCAGTATGAGAATAGTCAGGACGTTTTCCTTCACGCCATTCTACCCCTTCATCATGAGTAATTACTGTATTACGATCTTGTACCCAAAGGGGTAATTCTGCTGACCCATCTTTACTCATTTAAACCTCTCTTTATCCAGAAATTATGTTGCGACTTCAATTATAGGAATGACTGGAGTTAAGAAATTAAATAAAACTCTAAATTTTTTGTAAAGAACTTCCAATGCACTCGCGCCGAAGGAACTTTGTACGGGCGGGTTTATCTAACATATTAGTGAAAATTAGATAATTTTGTTAAAAACCAGCCCCTACCACTTCTGACTTCTATGCAATTGCGCCGAAGGAACTTCTGACTTCTAGCACATAGGGGCTTAATAATATTAAGCCCCTAGTCTAAATCAGTGTTTAAGGGTCACTGATGTGATAGGTTATTGTGTCAACTATTGATAACTTTTGACTCCATTTTATAACCTCGCCACACCCCGACGAAAACCCCTTGAATTTCAACTTGGCTAATATTGACCTCAATGGGAGGATGATTGGGATTAGAAGCTTTGAGAGTAACCGTTTCTCCTTCTTGGTAGAAACGTTTTATGGTGGTTCCTACTCCTTCTATTATTGCGGAAACGATATCCCCGTCTGTAACGACTTCATCGGCAGCCAGAGAGCGAAGAATAGCCAGATCACCATCGGTAATCAAGTCTTCTATCATACTATCGCCTTTTACCCGTAAAGCGTAGTGATTATCTAATTTGAAGATAGGGGCTAAATCAATCTTTTCTGGATCTTCTGCAAAGGGTTCAACTAAACCTCCTGGGGTGATCTCCCCCGAAATGGTGAGACCTTGAGGTTGAGGACGCAAAATGCGAAGGGTACGCGCTTTTCCTTCTGTCCAATCAATATAGCCTTTGTTTCGTAGTCGTTCTAAACGACTTTGCACGGGAGCAGGAGAACGTAAGTTCATCGCTTTCATCATCTGACGAATGGATGGAGCGTGTTGTTTTTCGTTAATGTAGAGAACTAACCAGTCGTATAGTTCTTGTTGAGCAGGGGTTAGGGATTCCATAATCTTAATCAAGTTATGAGACTATAGTGAGAATAGTCAATAAAAGCCATTCTCGGAACATAAGTACTTAGCATAGCATTTTTTTCAAAAAAATCATAATTTTTCTAATTTATTTTCCTGACTTATCAGAATTGTTGTTTTTTGACATATAGACAAGGATTCACTTTGAAAGCACCTAAAACCTGAAAAACTTTATTAGATATAGTTTGTCCATTAATTATAGGTTTTTTTTCATCCGTTGGAACAATCCATGAACTACTCTCACTAAAAACACAATTCATAGGACAGCTAGGCTAAGTTCGATAATTCTATCCTACTATGTAATCAATAGTCCTATAATTCTACGTTACTATTTACTTAATACCTAATACACTCACCATTAAGGCTTTTTGTGCGTGCATCCGATTTTCTGCCTGATCCCATACTCGTGAGTGTTTCCCTTCGATTACCTCCTCGGTAATTTCTTCTCCACGATGGGCTGGTAAACAGTGTAAAACGATCGCATCTTGATCTGCATGGCTTAACAAATCTTCATTTACCTGATAGGGAGAAAAGATCGGAATTCTTGACTCTGCGGAGGCTTCTTGCCCCATACTAGCCCAAACATCCGTATACAACACATGAGAGCCTTTAACGGCTTCTATAGGGTCATCTGTGAGGACAATTTCAAACCCCTCCACCCCTAATTTTTTTGCCTTTTCGACGATCATCGGATCTGGTTTATAAGCTTCAGGAGTCGCAACTCTGATTTTCATTCCCATTATAGCACCCCCAAGAATCAAAGAATGGGCGACATTGTTACCATCCCCAAGATAAGTAACGGTCATCCCCTCAAGTTGTCCAAAACACTCCTGAATGGTCATTAAATCCGCTAAAATCTGACAGGGATGTTCTAAGTCACTTAAGGCGTTAATAATGGGAATTTTGGCGTATTTGGCAAAGGTTTCTAAGTCTTCCTGTTTAAAGGTACGAACTGCGAGGATATCCAAATATCGATCTAAAACTCTTGCGGTGTCGGTAATGGGTTCCCCTCTCCCTACTTGGGTTACACTGGGGTTAAGATCAATTACTTGTCCCCCTAACTGATACATGGCCACGCTAAAGGAAACACGGGTACGGGTAGAGGCTTTATAAAACAAAAGTCCTAAGACTTTTTGACACATGGGCGATCGCTGTCCACTTTTGAGTAGGGCGGCTAATTCTAGTACCTCTACCATTTCGACCCTACTGAGATCACTAATTCCTAAGATATCCCGTCCAATTAAGCTTGTCATCGTCTTTTTCTTATCAAATTAAGGATATTATTATATGGGCTACCTTGAGCATCACTCTTAATTCGTAATTCATAATTCATAATTGATAATTTTTGTTGATAACCGAACCTGTGCTGACGGGTTTTACTATAATTCTAGCTTTTCATAAAATTCACATTTCGTTACAATGAGATTAAGCAAACAGTGAAACGATTAAAATTTCCCTGATAAAATAGGAGGTTATTCAGATGAATAACAATATACGAGTCGGCACTTTATTTGGCATTCCTTTTTATGTTAATCCCTCTTGGTTTTTAGTCTTAGGATTAGTTACTTTGAGTTATGGGGGACAATTAGCTTTATTCCCACAGTTGAATGGTATAGTTCCTTGGATTTTAGGATTTATCACAGCGTTATTATTATTTGCGTCTGTGGTTGCCCATGAATTAGGTCATAGTTTTGTCGCTATTTCTCAAGGCATAGAAGTCAAGTCTATTACTTTATTTTTGTTTGGTGGATTAGCCAGTTTAGAGAAAGAATCTAAAACTCCTTTAGAAGCTTTTTTAGTAGCGATCGCTGGGCCAGGGGTTAGTTTATTAATATTTGCCTTACTAACCGTAATTCTCAGTAATTTTGCCTTTTCTTTACCCGCAACCGCCATTCTTTCTTTGTTAGCTTCAATTAATTTAATTTTGGGATTATTTAACTTAATTCCTGGCTTACCTTTAGACGGTGGTAACATTGTTAAATCTTTAGTTTGGCAAATTACAGGTAATCCCAATAAAGGGGTAATTTTTGCTAGTCGTATCGGTCAAATATTTGGTTGGTTAGCCATTGTTATTGGTGGGTTAGCGATTTTAGGAATTAGTCAAATTGGTAATTTTTGGACATTATTAATTGGCTTTTTCCTCTTACAAAATGCCGGACTATCTGCCCAATCTGCTAAAATTCAAGATACCTTAAATGGTTATACTGCCGAGGATGCGGTTATTCCTAATAGTCCTATTGTCTCAGCAGATTTAAGTGTCAGAGAATTTGTTAATGATTATGTAATTGGTAAAAATCAATGGACAAAGTTTCTTGTTACTAATAATGAGGGCGAATTATTAGGAGTGCTGGAGATCGAATCTTTAAAGAAAGTTCCTACTTCTCAATGGACAGAAATTATGCTTAAAGAAATTCTGCAACCCATTGATAATTTAAGCACTATTCCTGCTAATCAATCCCTGTTAGAAGTAGCTCAATTACTAGAAAAAGAACCGCAACAACAATTAACAGTAATTCGAGATAATGGAGTAGTTGTAGGATTACTAGAAAAAGGCTCAATTATTCGGTTCTTACAACAAAAACAAACCCAAATTAAAACAGCATAACCGATAAAAGATTTTGACACATTGAAATGTGTAGTTATCAAAACAAAGCCCGCCTTCGCGGGCTAATTTATTTGTTAATATTAAATATTAATCACAGATGTTGACACATTAAAATGTGTAGCTATCAAAACAAAGCCCGCCTTCGCGGGCTAATTTATTTGTTAATATTAAATATTAAAAGCCTAGGTCGCTAGGCTTAGTTTATATAGCCTCAGCCTTTAGGCTGAAGGAGTCTAAAAGATGGAATTATATGGCCTTGCACTTCATACAACAAGTTCTCAGTTAGGACTAGGATTAAGTAATTTTTTAGGTGAAATAACTTATCAAACTTGGGATATAGATCGGGAATTATCCAATTATTTACATCTTCATTTACAAGAATTTATCAAACCGAAAACTTGGCAAAATTTAGAATATATTGTAGTTGCTAAAGGGCCAGGAAGTTTTACCAGCACTCGTATCGGAGTTGTTACAGCCCGTACCTTAGCACAACAATTAAACTTACCTTTATTGGGTATTTCCACTTTAAAAGCTTTTGCTTGGTCACAAAAAGATAATTATTCTCCTCATGGTTTGATTCCCGTACAAATGAAAGCATCACAAGGCAAATTATATGTAGCCATTTATCAGCTAACAAGCGATGAAAAAAAATTGATAACATATCTAGAAGATCAGGTTATGACCCCTGAAACTT
The DNA here is from genome assembly GCF_003864295.1 of Aphanothece sacrum FPU1. Classification (NCBI taxonomy): domain Bacteria; kingdom Bacillati; phylum Cyanobacteriota; class Cyanophyceae; order Chroococcales; family Aphanothecaceae; genus Aphanothece; species Aphanothece sacrum. The sequence continues at coordinate 28,944 of NZ_BDQK01000015.1, forward strand.
GGCAACAAACCTTAGAAAAATCAATAATTAGTCATCCCCCGGCCATAGCCTCTGAGCAATTAGGCATAACTGTTCAGAGTTTATTAGAATTAGGGTATAATCAGTGGCAACAGGGAGAATCTCCCCACTGGTCAGAAATTATGCCCTTTTATGGAATGTCAGTAACCGTTAATTAAGATTTTCAGACAGGTTCGATAGAATCAAATCTTATGTACTTATGGCGATAAGTAAAACTGATATTTCGTAGATTCGTAGGGTGGGTTAGACGCGGCAACGATTTTGAGGGAAAATTAATAAGATTTAGGGCGCGTCGTAACCCACCATGTTAAAGATTATAATTTTATTGGCGAATATTACAAATGCCATGCCCCTACATATTAACTAATAGGCTTTGAATGTAGTATGCTGATAACTATTGAATTGTGAGAAGTGATACCACCAATGAATCAACTATCTTCACCGGGAAACCATCCCATAGTAAAATATCTTAAACGTCGTTTTCTTAAACAAAGCTTAAGCTTAATTAGTGGTGTTAGTATTGTGACCAGTGGCTTAGGATGGACACAAGCGATCGCTTCGACTGACATTTTAGTCATTCCTGATACGGCCGCTCCTGCACCAAAATTTGAATCAGCACCTTCGAGTCCGGTGAAAGTTCCTAAAGCCTCTGTTTATCAAAATTTTAATAGCTCTCCAGCCACTAAACCTGTCATATCAGATACAGTTGCTAAACCAGATGTTCCTAAATTCTCCCCCAAACCTTCGGGTTTTCAACAAAGAGTGGCCCCCATCTCTAGAGTTAAACTGGCGGCCCCTAAAATTTTACCCCCAACTGCTCCGAAAGCTAATAATCCTGTTCTGCTAAATCAGACGGTAGCCCCGATTTCACCCCAAACCATTCAACTCGCTCCTTCTGGCATCAGTCAAGGAAAAAATAGCTATATTGATACTACATCTTATGGTGGTTCTCCAAGTAAAGTAATTCTGACAGAGCGAGGCAGTGGATGTCAAACCATTTCCCAAAACGGACAGTTATCCCAAGGGGGTTGTGGAAGAGTGGCCAAGGCCCAACCGACTCCCAGATATAACGAAGCTTTCACCCCTCGTCGGGTTAACTTAGCTACCCGTCAGGTAAACTCTCCAGTACGACTGGCTCAAGCTTATCCGTCGGTCGGAATGGTACAACGTTCTCCTGTTACTATACAACCCCTACGTCTGAAATCTCAACCTATTACCTCAGACCAAGTAGTAAGCTTACAACCTGTTACTCGACAAGGATTATCTATTGGACTAGAACCAGTTCCTCGTTATAATCGCTCAGCCACTCTTTATGCTGCCTATCAAGGGCAAAATGTCCCCCAAGCTCAAGCTAAAACCGATTTAATCTATCCTATCCCTATCGTTGCTAGTATTACATCGGCCTTTGGTTGGCGGGTTCATCCCATTGCCGGGACGGGTCGAATACACCAAGGAACAGATATTGGTGCGCCTTTAGGAACACCAGTTTTAGCGGCTTATGCTGGAGAAGTGGCCATGGCCGACTGGAGTGGGGGTTATGGGTTAATGGTGGTGTTACGTCACTTAGAAGGAACCCAAGAGTCGCGTTATGCACACTTATCTGAGGTTTATGTCCAACCTGGTGAAACGGTGGAACAAGGAACGGTCATCGGACGAGTTGGAAGTACAGGTTATTCTACGGGGCCTCATCTTCATTTTGAATGGCGACACTTAACTGAGCAAGGTTGGGTCGCTGTGGATGCTGGAGTTCATTTAGAATATGCTTTAGATAATTTAATGCGTTCCATGCAGTTGGCCCAACAAACTCCCAAGTCTGAAGGATAAATCTTGATGATTGTGTTAACTTTTGTAAATACCTCAAAATGTTTGTTAACAAAAGTTTTGAGGTATTTTTTCAATTAAGTAATGTTTACAATGCTAGATGCCTGAGTTCGACATAAGGTAGTTTAATGGGCAACTTAAAAGAATTTGGTTTTTGGGGGATTAAAATTGTTTCTCATCACTCCATCACCCCATCACCCCTGAATGCGATCGCGGGTATTCTCTAAAGGAGCATTTTTCTCTAAAAATTCGATAATTTTGGTGGCCACATCTACACCTGATGCAGCTTCAATACCCTCTAAACCAGGAGAAGAATTGACTTCCATGACCACTGGCCCATGATTAGAGCGTAACATATCAACCCCGGCCACCCTTAACCCCATAGATTTAGCGGCTCGAATGGCGGTACTGCGTTCTTCAGGGGTGAGTTTAATGGTAGAAGCTTGTCCCCCCCTGTGTAAATTAGATCTAAAGTCACCTTCGGCCCCTTGACGTTTCATGGCGGCCACCACTTTGCCCCCAATGACAAAACAGCGAATATCAACCCCGGCCGCTTCTTTAATAAATTCTTGTACTAAAATATTAGCATCTAACTGACGAAAAGCTTCAATGACAGACTTAGCGGCTTGATGGGTTTCGGCTAAAACGACCCCAATACCTTGAGTGCCTTCTAATAGTTTAATGACTACAGGCGCACCCCCAACTGATTCTAACAACCCTTCAATATCTTGGGTAGCATGGGCAAACCCAGTGACAGGTAAACCTATACCATCCCGGGCCAAAAGTTGTAAACAGCGTAGTTTGTCACGAGAACGGGAAATCGCCTGGGATTCATTGGCACTGAACACCCCCATAACTTCAAACTGACGCACTACAGCAGTGCCGTAAAAGGTCTTAGAGGCAGCAATACGAGGAATCACCACATCAACACTTTCTAAGGGCTGACCATTGTAAAAAACGGCGGGTTTATGGGAAGTAATGTTCATGTAACAGCGTAAGTAATTAATCACCCGCATTTCATGGCCTAAGGCTTCTCCAGCTTCTTTGAGTCTTTTAGTAGAGTATAACGAGGCATCTTGAGATAAAATGGCGATTTTCATCGTTTTCCTTAATTTTAATCGTTAAAACCCTTAACGAAATTCCAACCCATCAAACATCACAGAGGTTAAAGGCAACAGCCTCGGTAATTCTATCAGGAGATCATACCTTATGGCTCAGAACATAAGAACTCATCTTAAAAAATGGAACTATGAACCTAGAATAATTTATCAATGTAAATCTTAGTGATTTGTTATTGTATACATTATCTTATACATTAACTTATACATCGTATACATTAACTTATACATTGATGAGATATGAGAGATATTAACTCAAATTATCAGAGGAAAAAATGTCTTAAGCAACACGAAAGTTATGACAAATTCCTTTTATAGCAATGCTTTTGGCAACTTAAATATTTAATTTATTGCTATTTAGTACGTATGATCAAAAAAATTGAGATTACCCTTGACAATTATGAAATTTATTTTTATATTGATTAGTGTATTCACTTAAAATGTACTGTAGGAGCAAAAATTTAAAGATGAAAAATTTACTGAAGCCGGTTGTAGTATTTTCCGGTATTATGCTTAGTGCTGTATCCGGTGTTGGTACTGCCCAAGCTGGAATTTTAACTCCCCCTCCCCCTGACTCAACTGCTGCTTTTTCACCAGTTGTAAACGTCGGTGCTTCAGGAGTAAGGGTTAAGTTTTTGGCGGCTAGTACTTGTCCCGTTGTTGGTTTCGCTGGTGTTTGTGACGCTTCTGGTGGCGCGAATGATGGTTCTTTAGTCCCCGAAGTAAGTACTTTTGACTTTTTGCCCCCATCAGGTTCTGGATATGGCGAGTTCAAAGTAGATAACAGTCAACCCGATCCCACCAACTCTTTCTCTAGTGCTAGAGGTGGCAGAATAAAAGACTTTGTTCTACCTTTCTTAGGACAAGGTGAGCGACTAAACTTAAATCTACCTGTTAATATCACTGCATTCCTTGATTTTGATCCGACGGGTGGGGATGCCGTTATGGATACATTTGATGCAACCACACTCACAAGCGTTGTCTTCCAATCTACATCGCCCAATTCTGCCGTAGCTCAATTTAGTTTCAATGGAATTTACCACATCGATGGTCAGACGTTTAGTGGAACAGTTAACATCTCTCAACCTATCAGTGGCATCGATGCTCTCGAAGTTATCAGACGAGCACGCAGAACTAACGGCTTTCTTACAAGCTATTCTGGTCAGACCACTGTTGTTCCTGAACCCCTAACCATGTTAGGAGCAGGAGCAGCCTTTGGGTTTGGCTCTTTCTTTAAGCGCAAAATCTCTAAAACAAAAAAAGGTGATAAAGCCGCTTAGGTTAAGTTGCTAACTCTGGCCTTGAATCTTCGTGTCAATTTATTGCGCGGAGATTCAACAACTAGAATCCATCTTTATGATGGAAGTGAAGTAAAGATGCTACAAACACCAACCCAACCAGAAACCCTATCCCTTGAGTTACCAAGTGCGATCGCCCTTCACGTTACTCCAGAACAGTTCGAGGCACTCGCAGCAGCGAACCGTGACTTAAACCTAGAACGTACAGCAGAAGGAGAATTAATCTTGAATCCACCCACGGGAGGGGAATCAGGTCGAAGAAATTTTAGCATTACTGGGCAACTTAATCGTTGGTGTGAAGAACAGGAGGATTTAGGAGAAGGCTTTGACTCTTCCACTGGATTTAAGCTACCCAACGGGGCGAATCGATCTCCTGATGCTTCCTGGGTTAGTCGCAAACGTTGGCAATTACTTACTCCCCAACAGCGAAAAGGCTTTGTTGCCCTTTGTCCAGATTTTGTGGTCGAATTGCGCTCTGAATCCGACAGCCTCTCGAAACTACAAGCCAAGATGCTAGAATACCTTGATAATGGAGCCAGTCTGGGATGGTTAATTGACCCCCAGAACAGACGGGTTGAGATTTATCGCCCTGGTAGGGATGTAGAATTGTTGGCAAATCCCACTGAACTGTCTGGGGAGGATGTACTGCCTGGGTTTGTTCTCAATCTAAGACGAATATTTACGTAAAGATTGATTAAACATATTTTGTCAACAAAATAAATGGATAGCTACAGAACTACCTCCCTCTCACTTGGAAGTGTCAATAATGACATTTACTTGTAAGTTGGTTAATTGGGCAACCCGTTGACTATCTTTGGGGTTGAGGCGGATTTTAACTTCTACTACTCTAGCATCTGTATCAGCAGTTGGCTCAGTTCCTAACACTTTTTGTTTATCAACCTGTAACCCAATTTCTTCAACCCTTCCTTGTAACTCCCCGGCAACGCCATAGGTGGTAATGGTAGTGGTTTGTCCCTGACGTACTCGTGTTACATCACTTTCATAAACCTCTGCTGTGACATACATTTGTGCAGTTTCTCCTAATTCGACAATGCCGTGATCTTGAATCATTTCTCCTGGCCAAGTATGGACTTTTAGGATTTGACCTGCTCTAGGGGCCTTCACGTAAGCAAAGGCTAAATTAGCTTCCGCTTGTTTAACCGCAACTTGAGCAGATGCCAGTTGACTTTGAGCCACTTGTATATCCACAGGGCGCACTTCAGAAACAGAACTAAGCATAGCTTGATTTTCTGCAATTTGTGTCTGAAGGGTGGTAATGGTACGATTCAGATTAGCTTTAGCTGCATTAATTTGGTCTTGTAAGGTGCTAATAATGCGTTCTAGATTGGCTTCGGCTTCTTGTAATTGTTTTTGGGTAATTTCCTGTTGTAAACACACCCGATCATATTCTTGCACCGATACTGCTCCATCTTGATGTAATGTTTGATAGCGTTGGCATTCAGTCGTATTATTGCGTAATTCTGCTTTTAATCGCTCAATGGTGGCTTGTTGGGTATTTCCCTCTCCGAGTAATTGGGCTTCTAGGTTAGCAATGGTAGATCGCTGTACGGCCATTTGTCCTTCTAACTCTGCTTGAGTACCTAAAAATCTGGCATTTTGGGCGTTAATATCCCCTTGTTTAGCTCCTGCTTTCACTTTAGCTAAATTAGCCTGAGCTATCCTTACCTGGGTTTTAGCTTGTTCTAAAGCTGATTGAAAGCGATCGCGGCTATCAAGAATGGCAATGAGTTGATTGACTTTAACTTGATCTCCCCGTTGAACTAGCAATTGATTGATCCGCGCCCCTTCTTGAAAAGCGGGAGCAGACACTTTGATAGTTTCTCCTTTAGGTTCTAAATAGCCTAATGCTGCTACTCCAGAAGGTGTTTGACTCTCTGGGGATAGGGGAGAGGGGGAAGACTGGGCCAGTTGTTGGCGCATCAGAGGCATACCATAGAAGAAGAAACCGATGGCAAACAGTGTCCCCCATCCAGTAAAGGCCATCAGCCATAAAAATCGGGGTAGTTTTTGGTTTTGTGTTGTCTCTGGCTTTCCCTGATATAACGACTTTCCTGGGTTTCCTAGCATAAGTTGCTCTCCTGGATTTCTGACAAGATAGATTTAGTTGACCGCATCACCTAATAGAATGCCCTAAAATCCACATTTAACTACAATTTTGTTAAGAAGTGGTAAATGGAGATCAAAAAATATCGGCAGGGTCAGCTTCTTTTAACTTTTTAATAGCTGTTACACCAGCAATGAAACACATCATGAGGGTTAAAATAAAGACAAAAATTGCTCTTTGAAGCGTCATAAAAATAGGTAAAAATGTCGCTTTTTTCGCTACTTCGTAAATTATCATTGATAGCAGGAATCCAGGGATATAACCTAAAACTGCGATAAATGTAGCTTGCTGTAAAATCATTGATAATAGATAATTGTTACGATAACCAATGGCTTTTAATGTGGCATATTCAGAAAGATGTTCTGATACATTGCTATAAAGAATTTGATAAACAACAACGATTCCGACAACAATTCCTAAAACAATTCCTAAATTGAAAATAAACCCAATTGGTGTACTACTATTCCAGTAATTTTGCTCAAATTCTATATATTCTTGTTTTGATAAAACGTTTACATCTTTGGGTAAGTATGCTCTGAGTTTACGAGTGAATTGTTCAGTATTAACACCTGATTTCAATTTAATTAATCCGACATCAATATCCGTTTTAGGACGTTTATTAAAAATTCTTAAAAAATTAACATCACTGGTTAAAATATTACCATCTGCCCCAAAAGAAGTTCCTAATTCAAATAAACCTACTACGTTAATTTTTATCGTTTGACCGGTCTGAGTGAGTTGGGTAGAGACTTTCCCCTTTTCTTTAACAGAGGAAATAATGGAACCAAATTCAGATCGAGAATTTTGATCGAATAATATATTTTCCGGGATTTTTAACTTGTATCGGTTGTTTTCCATACCTGACAGATTTAAAACTGAGTGTCTTGGATCAATGCCAATAATAAAAATTTTACGCCAATATTTTTTGTCTTGAGGATTTTGCCACTGAGCAAAACCTAGATAAATTGGACTAATAAAATCCACTTCTTTAAAAGCTAATGTTTGCCATAAACGACGATTATTAAAAGCTTCCATCCCGATTAAAGCATTGGATTTAGGGCTAATTAAAAAAACATCTCCTTGTAATGATTGATGAAAGCGTACTGCACTTTCAAATAAACTATGCTTTAGTCCAAATTGAACAAAAACTATGACAACAGCAAAAATAACGCCAGCAAGTGCTACTAATAGCCGCATTTTTTTGTGTTTGAGTTGTAGCCAAGCAGTGGGAAGTTTAAATCTCATAACTAATGCCTGTATTATAAATCATAAATAAATGTTAAAATTGTAATTTATTTTTCGATAAATCTTGACAAAGATAATTTCTATTGTTACACTTAGGGGTGTATTCATCTTAAGCAAAAATCTAGAAGCGTAAAAGCAACAAGGTAAACATGAAAACTTTAATGAAGCGAGTTGGCTTAATTTCCGGTGTTTTGATCGCTGGTTTTTCCGGTGTTAGTTCCGCTCAAGCGGGTAACATTAAGATATTGTCAGGACAAGGCAATTTCACCCCTGTTGTTTTTTCCGGAGCTGGAGGGGCGGGTGTTAATTTAAAGATTCGTAATGACGCTTTTGGCGGTACTGGTGGCGGAACTGGAGATAGCACTACTACCGGTGTTAACGCGATTTATGCTGGAACTTGTGCGGGTCAGACACAATGCGGTTATTTTGACTTCTTCCCAACTACCAATGTTAACACTTCTGTTCCTTTTGACTTTTCTCCTAAGGGTGGTAACATTTTTCCTTCAGCACCGGCTACCATAACACAAAATTCGGGATTGGGATTAGTTCAACTAGTTAGTACCTCTGGTGAACCTCCAACTGCATTTGAGGGCATCGAAGGCCAGGAGGGGTTAATTAAAGATTTCGAATTACCATTTTTAGGACCACAAAATAATTTTAATCCTAACCTAAACGTACCTATCACCAGACTGTTAGACTTCGGTCGTAACAAAATCGGTGATATAGACACAGCCAATACCTTTGATGCAACCAAACTAACCAATATTACCTTCAGACCGAGTGGCGATGGAGCGTCGACTGAAGCCTCTTTTCAATTTGAAGGGTTCTGGAATGTGTTAGAAAATGATGCAATTGTCCGGGCTGCAGGAATAGTTGTACTGTCTCAAGGTATCAGCGCACCTATCAACACTGTTCTTAATCAAGCAAATGGACCTAATGGCTTTAGAACTGGCTATTCGGGACAAACCCAGCTGACTTCTATCCCTGAACCCAATGCTTTAGTTGGCTTAGCTGTTTTTGCTGGTGCAGGAACCCTCTTAAATCGTAAGCGCAAAAGCAAGTAGGGTTTGCTGAAAAACTATTCTAACCTGAGTTCGACATACGGATTTTGGTGGACAACTCGTCAAAGTTAGGAGTAACCCTGATTCTATGGTTACTCCTAACTCCGAAGTCCTAACTCCTAACACCGAACTCAGGTGGACAATTTATGCTTTATTATTACAAATAATACATTTTAACTCTAAAGAGTTAAGCTATACGAACAAAGGTTGCCTACGCAACCTATAATGGCTGTGCGCGCTGGTCGGATTTTGTTTTTATAGAAATAAGGATTTAGCCTTCTATTAATTATTAGCTTAGCCAGGACTTATGCAGATCCGTTATTAGTAGGGTGGGTTAGTGATAGCGTAACCCACCGTGACACTATCGGTAGAGTCTATGCGTAAGTCCTGTTAGCATAGTTTATCTGGTAGAAGCAATAAACCCGCCCCCTATTGTTAAAATTATCAGTATATTTATATAAGCAGAAATCTGGAAGCATAAAGGCAAAAGGCAAACATGAAAACTTTAATGAAGCGAGTTGGCTTAATTTTTGGTGTTTTGGTCGCTGGTTTTTCGGGGGTTAGTTCCGCTCAAGCGGGTAACATTGTGTTAGCTCCAGGAGGAGGCCCTTTCTCCCCTATTATTGTTTCGGGCGCAACAGGGGCGGGTGTTAATTTCAAGATTCGTAATGACAATTTTGGCGGTATTGGTGGCGGAACTGGAGATAGCACTACTGCCGGTGTTAACGCGGTTTATCATGGAACTTGTGCGGGTCAGACACAATGCGGTTATTTTGACTTCTTCCCAACTACCAATGTTAATCCTCCTACCAGTTTTACCTTTTCTCCCACTGGTGGTAACATTTTTCCTTCAGCACCGGCTACCATAACACAAAATTCGGGATTGGGATTAGTTCAACTAGTTAGTACCAATGGTGAAGAAGATGCATTTAATGGAATACTAGGCCAGCAGGGATTAATTAAAGATTTAAAATTACCCTATTTAGGACTACAAAATAATTTTAATCCTAACTTCGACTTAGATATCAAGGGACTGTTAGACTTCGGTCGTAACGCAGTAAATGACCCAGGTACAGCCAATACCTTTGATGCGAAGAAACTCACCAATATCACCTTCAGACAGAGTGGCGATGGAGCGTCGACTGAAGCCGCTTTTCAATTTGAAGGGGTCTGGAATGTGTTACAAAATGGTGCAATTGTCCAAGCTGGAGGAATAGTCGTACTGTCTCAAGCCATCAGCGCACCTATCAACACTGTTATTAGTCAAGCACAATCACCTAATGGCTTCAGAACTGGCTATTCGGGAACAACTTTGCTGACTTCTATCCCTGAACCCAATGCTTTGGTTGGTTTAGCTGTTTTTGCTGGTGCAGGAACCCTCTTAAATCGTAAGCGCAAAAGCAAGTAGGGTTTGCTGAAAAACGATTCTAACCTGAGTTCGACATAAGGATTTTGGTGGACAATTTATGCTTTATTATTACAAATAATACATTTTAACTCTAAAGAGTTAAGCTATACGAACAAAGGTTGCCTGCGCAACCTATAATGGCTGTGCGCGCTGGTCGGATTTTGTTTTTATAGAAATAAGGCTTTAGCCTTTTATTAATTATTAGCTTAGCCAGGACTTATGCAGATACGTTATTAGTAGGGTGGGTTAGTGATAGCGTAACCCACCGTGACACTATCGGTAGAGTCTATCCGTAAGTCCTGTTAGCATAGTTTATCCGGTAGAAGCAATAAACCCTACCCCTATTGTTAAAATTACCGGTATATTTATATAAGCAGAAATCTGGAAGCATAAAGGCAAAAGGTAAACATGAAAACTTTAATGAAGCGAGTTGGCTTAATTTTTGGTGTTTTCGTCGCTGGTTTTTCGGGGGTTAGTTCCGCTCAAGCGGGTAACATTAAGTTATTGTCAGGACAAGGCAATTTCACCCCTGTTATTTTGTCGGGAGCTGGAGGGGCGGGTGTTAATGTCAAGATTCGTAATGACAATTTTGGCGGTATTGGTGGCGGAACTGGAGACAGCACTACTGCCGGTGTTAACGCGGTTTATGCTGGAACTTGTGCGGGTCAGACACAATGCGGTTATTTTGACTTCTTCCCAACTACCAATGTTAACTCTACGAGTATTCCCTTTTCTCCCACTGGTGGTAACATTTTTCCTTCAGCACCGGCTACCATAACACAAAATTCGGGATTGGGAGTAGTTCAAATGATTAGTACCTCTGGTGAACCTCCAACTGCATTTGATGGCATCCAAGGCCAGCAGGGGTTAATTAAAGATTTTAAATTACCCTATTTAGGACCACAAAATAATTTTAATCCTAACCTAAACGTACCTATCACCAGACTGTTAGACTTCGGTCGTGACAAAATCGGTGATATAGACACAGCCAATACCTTTGATGCAACCAAACTAACCAATATTATCTTCAGACCGAGTGGCGATGGAACGTCGACTGAAGCCGCTTTTCTAATTGAAGGGGTCTGGAATGTGTTAGAAAATGATGCAATTGTCAAAGTTGGAGGAATAGTTGTAATTGCGCAAACCATCAGCGCACCTATCGGCACTGTTGTTGCTCAAGCACAAGGACCTAATGGCTTCAGAACTCCCTATGGGGGAGGAATCCCGCCGATTCTTATCCCTGAACCCAATGCTTTAGTTGGTTTAGCTGTTTTTGCTGGTGCAGGAACCCTGTTAAATCGTAAGCGCAAAAGCAAATAGGGTTTGCTGAAAAACGATTCTAACCTGAGTTCGACATCTGGCGATTTTGGTGGACAACTCGTCAAAATTAGGAGTCTGGCAACCCTGATTCTATGGTAACTCCTAACTCCTAACACCGAACTCAGGTAATTATAATATTTTTAAGGTTAGACAATTGTTGCGATCGCTATTAAGTAAATGGCGATCGCATATTTAAAGGAAAAAGACAAAATTAATTACATAAAATTTGTAGGGGCGGGTTTTGATATAGTCGTAATGCTTGAGTAACAAAGGTAGTAGGGGCGGGTTTATCTAATTTACAAGCGAAGTCAATCATAATTATGATTAAAAACCCGCCCCTACTTGTGAGAATCATTGATTTATGTAAAAAACCCGCCCCTACAAAAACCCGCCTCCTATTACTCAACTTAGGGCTTGAAAGCTTTGTGTAATAATGGCTAAAGCCATCACTACGAACTTTTCTATGGTGAGTTTAATTATGACCACCTACTTAACACCGAACACCGAAATCTTAACACAGAACTCAGGTTTGTAACATTTGTTGTCGCCGCGTCAGAAATATTGACAAGCATAAATTCTGTTGTTAAACTTGCCGATATGTATATTTAAGCAAAAATCTAGCAGTATAAGGGCAAACGGTAAACATGAGAACTTTGATAAAGCGATTTGGCTTAATTTCTGGTATTTTGCTCGGTGGTTTTTCCGGTGTTAGTTCAGCTCAAGCTGCAGTTCTAATTCCTCCTCCCCCTACCTCAACTGCGGCCTTTACCCCTATCGGAAACGTAGGTACGGCAGGAGCAGTTGTTAAGTTGTTGAATGCCAACAAATGTCCTGTTGTTGGTTTCTCTGGTCTGTGTAATAGTAGTGGTGGCAATCAGGGTGCTGGCTTCGCAGAGGTTACTACTTTTGACCTGCTTCCCCCATCAGGTTCTGGATATGGGACGTTCAGTGTTAATAACAGCCAACCCGATGAGGAAATCAATGTTTTCAGCAATGCTACGGGTGGGAGAATAAAAGACTTTGTTCTACCTTACTTTGGAACAGGCACCTTGACAAACTTAAATGTAGCTCTTAATATCACTGCATTCCTTGATTTCGATCCGAATAATGGGGATGCCGTTACTGATACATTTGATGCAACAGAACTGTCAAGCATTGTCTTTATCAGTACATCTCCTAACTCTGCCCTGGCTCAATTTAGTTTTAATGGATTTTACCATATCCAGACTGACTCAGGAGTCCAGAAGTTTCAGGGAACAGTTAATCTATCCCAACCTATCAGTGGTGTCAATACCGCAGGAGTTATTACACGAGCGCGTACCGCCAATGGCTTTACCACCAGCTATTCTGGTCAGACCAGCGTATCTCAAATACCTGAACCTGCTACTTTAGCCGGTTTAGCTGCGATTGCCGGCTCAGCACTTTTGTCTGGTAAACTCAAGAAAAAATGTTAAATTGGGTTCTATCGGACAAACTATGCTAAGTCAATAATGAATAAAAGGCTAAAGCCTTATCCTATAAAAACAAAGTCCGCCTTCGCGGACTAAGTTATAGGTTGCGTAGGCAACCTTTTTTTGTATAGCTTAACTCTGAGCGAGTTAAAGTATATTATTAGTTTTTTTGTTTAGCTTCCCCGCGAGAAGCCCCGCGCTGTACCCTTGGGTTAGCGTCGCGATGAAAGCGGGTTAAATTTGCTCGGTCAATCTCGACAAATTTAACAATTAATCTATTGGTTTAAACGATAACTATTAAGAAATCCAACACTTAATGGCTACCTATCAACGGACTGGCTTGAAGACAATGCCTTTGATTGTTGCTTATTTCTGAGGTGTTCCCAAAAGGGGCGGTCTTGCTTTGCAAGTGCGGCTGCAACGCCATAAATAAGCTGTTAAGCATATAAATTGCTAGTTGAGATTGCAGGGGAGCGCCGGAGCAAAGGGAGCAGGAGTTTAAGATTTTGTACTAAACAGTCAAATACCCTGTTTAAATGCGTCTTAGCTTACCAGTTGTGGAGTATTACTCTAGAATAGATTAATCCTTACGATTAATAAATCATGGAATGGCAAGAAATATCTGGTAGCTTCGTACTTGTTCCCCGTAACCCTGTAGCTATCATTCACTTTTTAGGTGGGGCTTTTGTCGGCACTGCTCCTAATTTTACCTATCGTTGGTTATTAGAACAACTGGGAAAAGAAGGATATGGGGTAGTAGCTACTCCTTTTGTTAATACGTTCGACCATTTAGCGATCGCTCGTAGTGTTCTTAATCGCTTTGAGAATATTATAGATCGTTTGCAAACGAATAACATTGTAGGGCAGGGTTATTTGCCAATATATGGTATTGGTCATAGTATGGGTTGTAAGCTTCATTTATTAATTGGTAGTCTTTTTTCGGTACAAAGGTCAGGTAATATTTTAATTTCTTTTAATAATTATCCGGTAAAACGGGCAATTCCTTTTTTAGAACAGATTGATGTTGATAATTCTTTAAATTTAGAATTTACTCCTTCTCCTGAAGAAACTAAGTTAATTATTACCAAAAGTTATGACATTAGGAGAAATTTGCTAATTAAATTTAGTAAGGATAATATTGATGAAACTAATATTTTAAATCCCATCTTACAAGAAAGGTTTACAAATATGGTGGTGTTACGGACTTTATCGGGTAATCATTTAACCCCTTTAGGACAAGAAATAAACTGGCAAGCGGGGGAAGTTTTTACACCTTTAGATGCGGTGGGACAGTGGGTTAAACAAAATTTTGCTCGTGATTTATATGGACTTAAAAATGAGATTTTACTGTGGTTAAATCCAACTAAAAATTTTTTGTAGGGGAATTACTAAAGCTGGATTAGTGGTAGCATTAATTAATGTAGAAGTAGCAGAACCAGACGAAATTAAAGAAGGGATCAACTTATTAGAAAATAAGCTCAAAGATGGTTTGCCTATTCTTAAGGATGCTTTGGCTTGTTTAAAGTGTCAACTAAGCGAGCGCATGGAATTTGAGGATCATTGGCTGATCTACGGGATTTGAGAAGTTCTTATTACTTATTGATTACTTACATAGAGGGAATTATATCAAAACAAAACTTGATTGCTTGCCAGAGTTGTTTAACTTGGTCATAACGATGGTGCAGAATACACCAATCCATCACTTCTATTAGATTTTCTTTCTCTTTCTCAAATGTTGAACGATCACATCTTTGGGTGATTTCTAGATACCAATTCACCCAACGTTCTCTGAGGGACTTTTCCAGTGCAACCTCAGACTTAAGCTCTGCAAGGACATAATTTTTGGCGATAGGTAATAAACAATATTTTTCTTCTGTTTGCTCAATTAACAACATTTGTTCTAATTGAGTTAAACTATCGACCACCGTATCAGGGTTGGTGAGTTCGGTGACGGTCATAATTGCTTTTTCGGTTGCTCCGTTAGGAAACAAAGCTAAGGCCATGAGAATTTGATAAGTCCATGTTCTTTGTAAAGATTTTAATGATTTTTCAAAATAAATTTGTGCAAAGTTTTCTAGCTGTTTAACCTGGGATTGGGGAGGAGATAAATTAGTTGGTAAGGGTAAAGATAATTTTTCGTTAGGTATAGTTTGAGTAGGAGAGCTTAAAATTTTTGTTTGGGGTAAGGACACAGAAATATTGGAAGTTTCTACGGTTATTTTTGCTTGTTCATTATAAAATTGATGTTGTAGGATAATGTTAACATTTGCTTTGTTAACTTTTTCCCCAAAAGTATAAGAAAGTCGTCTCCAAAGTTTGGGACCAACATCATTTTTTAGATACTCTATTGTGTAACCATGATTAGATGCAATTTCCGGGTATTTTTTTCCATTTAAAGTTTCTTGTAAAACTAAAACTTCAATATTAGATAAGTGTTTTCCTGTATTAGAAAAAACCGCTTTATCTGTTAAGATAATAACGACTTTAAAGGAAATTTTTGTACTTTCTGGTTCCATAGATACCGTACCTCATTCCTAAATTAATAAGATGACAAAGCCTATAATTAAACAATAGAGAGAATTTAATAGTTGAGCAGCTACTTACTCTATTTGTGCTATAAACTTAGTTTACGTTAATAATCTAACTGACATGATTTTATTTTAGATTTTCTTTAGACAGTTACATTACCTTACATTATCTAGGATATAAAAATTGTGTAAGTCAGAATAAATCCCTACCTTTTACTTAATTTTTCCAAGATTAAAGACTTTACATACCTTGCCTAAAATCTATCCTAAATCATTACATAGCTATGATTTTCAAGGGAATTAATCCTTATAATTTTCAGGGAAAACTCAAGAGACGGATAAAATTACTTACCTTATCCTTAACTTTTTAAAGCTGACATGAGAGCAGGAAAGAGCTTTAATTAAGAAATGAATCTATGAGATTAGATCATGCTTCAGAATATCATTTAATAATTTGACCTGAAACTATGACATTACAACTGTTTCATGTTGATCAGGAAACTCTTCGGCAACAAATCCTACTAGATCGAATCTATCAAGGTGATCAATCTGCTTTTTGGGAGTTATGGAATAAACATAAAGACTATCTTTATGCTTATTGTTTAAGACAGATGAAACATAATACAGCAGATGCTCAAGATGTTCTTAGTATTTCCCTGTTAAAAGCTTGGGAAAAACTGCCAAAATATGCTTCACATATTACAAACATAAAAGGTTGGCTAATTCGCCTAATTCACAACATTTGTATAGATCTATATCGACAAAAAAATCGTAAATTTAGCACGCTTGAAAATGGAAAATTAATTGCAATAATTGATAGTAATTTTCTAGGATATATTTTTGATTCTCCTGATATAATTATGATGCGTGAAGAGCTTATGATTGTTATTCATCAAGGCATTGATAGTTTGCCAAATAATCTTAAATTACCTTTTATTTTAAGATTTATAGAAGATAAATCCTATGAACAAATTTCGCAAGAAATGAATATTACACAACCGAATGTACGCAAGAGAATACAACAAGCAAGAGCCATCTTAAAAAAGAATCTCAACCCATATGTTATGGGAGGTAATTATTTAGACTGTTTTGCCAAACCAGAAAGTAATCTTCCTTCTTTTAATGATTTAAATAGGGATCATTTTATCTCTGTAACAGATCATTCTCCCTTAATCATAAAAGAAGATCTCGAAGAACTTTTTTATTGTCTATATGCAGCCCATTTAGAGATATCACCATCTCCATTGCGTCGGGAAGAACTCACTTATGTTTAAATCAACCCTCACAAATGTTGTCTCAGTTAATTTTCCTAACCAAGCACAGATTGAAGTTCATTTAACGGTAGATTCAACCCCCAGTCAACAACAAAAAAAACTTAAAACCTTAAGTCAATATATTCAAAAATATCCTTCTGGTTGGAAAAAGAGATTAGAATTAGCAGATTTGCTCTATGCACTGGGAGATTGGGACAATGCCATTAAAGAATATCAAACAGTCTTAAAACGAAAACCAACATTAATAGAAGTTTGGTTAAAAATAGGTCATATTTTTCATTTAAGATGGGCAACTAAAGAAGCTATTCACTCCTATGAAAGTGCATTAGCTTTATGTTCCAACGATGCCATAAAAGAGCAAATTAAGGGATTAATTGAATCTTGTCAAGGTCGTTATCAAGCGGCTCTCAAAGTCATTCAAGTTGCTACTACATTAAACCCGGATAATGCAGCTCATTGGTTTGCATTAGGAATCACTTACCTGCGAATGGAGTCTCCTGGAGAAGCTTTACAAACATTTGAGGAGTTTTTCAAACTCAAACCTAACGATATCAAAGGATTGTATTATAGCCATGATGCACTCTTAGCTATGGGAAAAATAGAAACTGCCCAGAAAAAATTAGCCATAGCCTTAAAATTAGCCCCTAATCATATTAATGTGTTGGAGCGAGTGATTGCCCATCGCTTGAGACAAAGATTAGTGACAGAAAATGAGGATAAAAAAACCTGGTTACTGATTGACCAAGCATTAAAATTAGCCCCTGATGCGGTCAATATTCAAGCCTTACTTGCTTATTATTATCTATTTCGAGGAGAACCCACTAAAGGACTAACGATACTACAGAGATTGATTAAGGATCATTGGAATAATCCCGGAGGTTGGTATCATTATGCTCATTGTTTATTTTATCTAGATAAACGTCAAGAAGCAGCTACAGCGATTCTCAAAGCGTATCAACTGTATCAAAAAGATTGGGAAATTAACCGCACCTTGTGCGAGATGTTGCCCTTAGTGGGAAAATTAGAGCCATTAAAGCCCTTAGTTGCCGAAATTTTAGAAAATTTTCCTGAACGTTGGAGTGTTTGGGCCACCACTGGCCGGGTATTAGTGGAACATTTTCAAGACATAGAACAAGGTAGCTATTTATCAGCCCAAGCGATTAATCTTCAACCCCAATTATCTGATGCTTGGTGTCATCATGGCCGAGTATTGACCCTTGGTGGTAAACATCGGGAGGCCATTGAAGTGCTTGAGCAAGGATGGCAATGCTTACCAGAGGGGGAAAGCTGTTTACAGTCGGTACTTTTGGCGGCACAACTGGGAGAAAATTATCGAAATCTAGGGGAAAAAGTTCATAGTCGTTGTTGGTGGGATTTGACCGCTTATCATGCTCAAAAATTGATGAATTTTCATCCTACTTTTGGAGATTATTGGCAAAATCGGGCTGCTCAAGCTTTAGAAGATAATTATAAGATCAAATCGGTTTATTTTCCCAGTTTAAACCAATTTTTGGCTTAACTCACAAAATTCGGTTTTACTACTATGAAGAGTTAAAGTCTATTATTTGTGATAATTTAGCATAACTTGTTCGATAGAAGCAAAAAATTCACAAAACCACCTTGAGAAACGTTTTAAAGTTGTGAAGCTAGGTAATGATTAATCGGAGACAAAAATAATGCTCATAAATAGGGTGAAAACTCAACCTAAACCAGAATTCTATCAAAGTTTTTCTCAATCAGAAGTACAGGATATTATTCAGGGTTTATTGGAGTATAAAGAAATTCCTTTTAAGTATTTTTATAAAGACCAAATGACAACAGTTTGGGATCAGTCTGTTAAAAACGCTCAATTAGCTGCTAACAGTACAACCCAAAGTGATATGGCTTTTCTGGACAATAATTTTAATATTATTGAGCAGAAAAAATCAGAATTTGAGCGAGTCAATGTTATTGATATTGGGCCCGGTAATTCTTATCCTGTAAAACATTTTCTTAACCGACTTGATAAACTAGACTGGTTAAATTGTTATGCTGCTATTGATCTGAGTCAAGATATGTTGAATTTGTCGCAAAAAAATATCAACTCTTGGTTTCCTCAAGTAGAATTTAAGAGGTATATTTTAGATTTTGAACGGCAAAATTTTCAAAAGATTGCCCTTGAAAATAAAACTAACTCCGCAGGATTGAAAATTATTAATATTTTGCTTTATTTAGGGGAAACTATTGGCAATCATAGAGATAGATTAAATGTCCTTAATAATTTCCAGAAAAGTTTGGGGAATGAGGATATTTTAATGTTGAGCTATTCTTTAAGATTGCCTAATTTATTTCCTCACTTTGACTATCAAAAGCATATTTCACACAATGCATACAAATATTTGATTGATTTATTAAGAATTAATCCTCATGATTGTGAATTCATTGGAGGATTTAATGAGGATAATTACAATTATTTTAGCAGTATTGTTTTTCATGAGAATTATCTTATAGAGTTTGATCTGCAAAAAGAAATTAAACCAGTTTGTTTAAATAAAGGAGATGAAATTGAGATTTATAGACATTTTAAATATCCTTTAGGGGATAATTTTGAAGTGACTAGCTTTTTGCAAGAAATGGAACAAGCTAGTTTACAAGTTAATCTTTGCAATATCGATATTCTCAATCTTCGTGCCTTAGCTATTTGCCAGAAAAAATAGTTAATCATTTCTACTAAGTAAAAATAATCACCATCAAACAACGAGGACAATATGTATTTAGGGGATAACTTGACCGATTTATTAATTGAGACAATTATTGAAAAATATAAGGAACATGAAGCAGAACTAGGCCCTTATTCTATTCCAACGAAAGAAACAATTCAAATCATGAATGGGATTTTAGATGTTGTTCATAGCGTCGATCTGGTTATGAGCGAAGATCTACAAGAAGGACATATTTCTGTGACAGTTTTACACGCTAAAACTTCTCGTTCTGATAATACATTTGCTGTAGGATTTTCTGGCGGCAAAAAATCTCAAAATAACTTCCATAAAATCCATAAAAAAATCTTGGACAGAGGAGATACTCCTAACTTTATTTATACTCCTGGTTTAGGTATTTTAAAGATTGTCAATAAAACCGATTTTACCCCAGATCAACTGATTAGAGATGGTCAAGAAAAAGGAGACTTAGCCATCTATTTTCAATACGAAATGGTTGGGGGAGTTGACTGGCCTTGTGGCGAACCTAAAGCCTTGAGAATTCTTAATGCTATTGGTGGGGGAGAATTATTAGGATATGCTTCTTGTTGGATAGCTCATTCTCATCTAGCAACTCCTCATAGAATGAATGTTTCTTTCATTGATTCGAGATTATCATTTATGCTTCCTTGTGAACTGTGCAAAAAACATTTTGACCAGATTAAAGGGACTGTAAAAGTTGCCAAAACTGAAAGTTAAAATTTTGTATTATTAAGGAGAATTAAATCATGAATGTCGGAGAAAATGCAGTTAATCAAGCAGCGATCGCTAGAGAACAAGTTAATCAACAAATTAAAAATCATCGGGAACTCATTGCAGCCGCCCGCAAACAAGTACAAGAATTAGTAAATATGCAGGTAACGGTGGCTAAAGAAGAACATCGTAAACTAGCCGAAGAAGCCGCTAGAGAGGCGGAACGGGCAAGAATTGCTGCACAAGAACAAACTGGCAATACTTCCCCAGATTCTCAAAATCAGTTAGTACAGTTAATCAAACTGTTGTCTAAAGGGACAAGAGTCAATGAAGAAGAAGTTGCCCAACAAACCATAGAAGTGACGGAAGCAGCGAGTCGAGTTTTAGACAAAGTGGCTCAGGTTTTTAATACACCATCTCAAGAGTCTAACTCGATGGAAAATTCTTTAGAACCGCCGCCGCCTTCATCCCAATATCACTAAAGTTCTGGGCCGCCATCGTCACCGTTTTCCCCGCCTGTTGAATCACGGGTGTATAAATAGGTAAATTAGCTGGAGGGTTAGATACAATTTTTTCTGTGGCCACGGCGATCGCCGCCGATGAAACGATCAAGGCATTTTCTAAGTAGTTAGTGGCATCCTGTACGGCAATGGCCATGGACTGTGCTACTGATTGGTACGCTTTTCCTGCTCCTTGAGTCTTAACGACTTGAGGATTGAGCAGTTGAGCGTTAATTTGACTGACATCACTGAGATTACTCATAAAAGTTAGTTGCTCCATCAACCTGACTGACTTGTTAAAACTGTAGCTGCTTATTTGCCAATTAACTGCATAATTTTTGTAGCAGCCGCAGAAGCGATCGCGCTATTCACCTTCTGCATATTAGTTTGGCCGTCTGAAGCATTTTCCATCACCAAACTTAGAGAATGAGACATCGTTTGATAAACTATCCCCATTGCATAGGCGGGTACTTCAGCGAGTACCTTAACATTAGTTGTGGCAACCGCGTCTGTAATCTGGGGGTTGACAATATCTGCCATCGGTTACTCCCTTGTTTGTCTAATTATTGTTAATCCCAATATAGTCATATTAACGCGCATCCCATCTTAGGGACAAAAATGAGTAGGTTTAGACAAGATTGAGTAGAAATCTTGTGTCAGTATCTAACCCTAAACCATTATCAAAACAGATCAATTTGATCCCGATTATTTAGCATTCTGAGATTCTTTGGATAATTCCATCACTTGTTTGAGTTGATCGATTGTCTTTTGGAAAGTGTCACTCACTGCAGACGATGAACTTGTCACCGCATAAAGTTGTTCTATCCCCAGAGTAGTGACTGCTTGGTGGAGAATATTGCCCTGTTGTTGAGCAAGAACCGCATTTTGAACCGCTAAACCCAAAGATGATGATATCATCTGCTCAAGACTACTGAGGGCTGTAGCAGGTGCATTTCCAATAGGATCATTGTTGGTGTGTGAGGATGGGGATTGAGTCATAATTAAGCTCCGACAGTATCAGGTAATCTGATTTTAGTACATTTACATCCAATATAAAGCATACAGCTTGAATCAGATTACACTAATGCCCATCCCCCAGATATAGAGTTATATCTTTCAGTCAAATATATTAATTTAATTAAAAAAAAATCTGAATTATAAACACTTGTGGAACAGGCATCTTGCCTGTCAGTAATTATATGAAATTCATTAACTAAAACACCATATATAGTGTGCTACCCTCAGCCTGTTTGTATGGTGGACTGAGGGAGACACAAAATAGTTGAAACAAAAGCCAGGGGTCTTTTCCGGCGACATGACCAAGAAAAGAAGACCAAGAAAGACTGTTCACATTTTTTTCACATTCCTTTCAAGAATTTTAACAGATCTGTTGGGCAGTAGTCATCAATCAGAACCAGAAGGAAAGTCTTCAAGCACTTGACCCGCATCCGTACCAATCTTCTGAAAGGTTGTTGCCGCCTTATTAACCGTATCTTGCGCCTTGTTAATAATTTCGATATATTGCCCTAGTTCTTCAGGATTAGCAATCATCATCTCTGTGGCCACAGCGACGGCGGTACTAGCGATTGTGCTAATATTGCGAAGATAGTCAGTGGCATCTTGAACCGCTAGGGCCATGGATTGAGCCACTGATTGATAAGCCTTTCCTGCCCCCTCCGTTTTGACCACACTCGGAGAAAGGTTATTGATTTGGATGATATCACCCTTAATCGGATCACTCATAATAATCTAAAAACTCCTTGTTGTACATTACCCTCACTCAATCCACATAAATTAACCATTTTGACTTTCAAGAGCTTGTACTTGTTGTAAATAGGACTTAACCTGATCTCTAGCCTTTTCAGCCTTTGCTCGCTCCTCTCTTAGCTGTTGAAGATAGTTAGTTATTTCCTCCATATCCTCACTATCAAAGACTTTCGCGTACAAAACGTCTGCCTTTTCTGACGCTTTTGAGGCTTGTTTCGATTCTGCTGCGGCTTTATGGGAATGCATACTAGCGGCTTTAGCTTTGTTGATAGACACACCACCATCATCAGAAGTAGCATTATTCAGATGATTTTCGGCTATTTCTTGAGCCTGAGCGTAATCAGCCGATGCCTGTGTAGCCGCTTCTGCTGCTTTCAAAGCATCATTAGCCGCTTGTCGAATCATGGCCCTTTTTTCATTGGCAGGAATAGTATCATCTTGTGCATCAGTGGGCTTTGTTAGAAAGCTAGTTCCAGGGACTAGACTTCCTGTTTTGCCTCCTCCTGATGTGCCTCCTCCTGATGTGCCTCCTCCTGATGTGCCTCCTCCTGATGTGCCTCCTCCTGGTAACTGCCCTTGCCCTGAAGATGGTAATAGCATCGGAGCCGCCTTTTGACTTGGTAAAGTCATAATACGCTGACAAGCGGTAGCGACTACAGCAGAATTGATTTGCTGCATCCCACCCTGGGCTAATACAGAATTTTGCATGAGTAAACTCATGGAATGGGCCATGGATTGATAGACCATGGCCATAGATTGAGCCGGAGCTTCACCCACCACACTAACATTAGTTTGGGTGACGGCATCGGTAATCTGGCTATTGACGGTTGCTGTCTCTGTCATGACTCTTTCCTTTGATATTGAATGCCAGACAAGATTTTGAGTGACTTGCAGGCTACTACCTACAGAAGATAGACAAGGTTAAACAAAGACATCCTGTTAGATCAAACATTCTCTTTAAACTCAATGGTACTATGAGTGAGTTATTTTCGTCGGGTGGCACTCAATCAAATATTGGCACTACTAAAAGTGATGAATAAACTGTCATTCACCGACTTAACTACTTTCAAGTTATCAATGGACGCTCCCGAAAAGAGTTTCGAGATTATTAGGCGAAAAGATTGACCAGAAACCAATTTTGCTCAAGTTTTGTCGGTTAAAGACAAAATTTTCTGGCAAGCCGTAGAAATAATGGCGGCATTTAGCTGTTGCATCCCCGTTTGAGCAGTAACAGCATTCTGCATCGACAGACTCAAAGAATGAGCCATTGTCTGATATACCATACCCATTGATTGGGCCGGAGCCTCACCCAGTACCTTGACATTGGTTTGAGTAATCGCATCAGTAATCTGAGCGTTAACCAGATCTGCCATGATAAATTCCTTGATTTTAGAGTGCTTTTAACTCTTCTATTGTGCTATCAGACGAAGTTTTTGTCTATGATCAGGATGGCTCAATAAACCTCATAATTTAATTTAATTGACTTTATGAACGAATTAAGGAGATTACGACTTTTTGCTTAAGGATGTCAACATAGCAATGATTCCTTGCAAATTATCTAGGGAATTTTGGGAATTCAAAGGGGATGCGATCGCTTTAGGCCAGATAAATTGTTGTAATTCCTGGCTTGTTGCTGTCTGTTGGGTAATGGTCAGTTGCTGTTGAGCGTCCACCGCATTCTGCACCAACATAGACATAGACTGAGAAAACATTTGATAACCACTCCCCATGGCCATAGCAGGAGACTCAGCATTAGAAGGAATCACCGTAGGAGTTAAAGTTGGCTGATCAGAAGGTTCCTCGTCACATGGTTGATCATCATCAACCCTAGTTTCAACTTGCACTTCCACAGTGACATCACCAAACTCAAATATTTCTGAGGTTACTTCCGTTCTCTCCCGATTATGATCACCCAAGTCCAACTTTTCTGAATTGATTTCAGTCATGATTGATCACCTAATTATGTGGGAAAAATGAATCGACCAAGGCGAAAGGTTTTTGATACTAGCCTCAATCCCGTTACAATATGGGGAGCAAGGTCAAAAAATATTCCTTTCGCCATTGACCCCGATTTTTCAGAACACAGTCTGACAAACTCTTGAAAATAACGTCAAGATTAACTCAGACAGTAATTTACTATGTAGCAGGTGGAGCAGATGGTTTGTTAATATCTTTAAGCGCAAGGGCAACAGCCAGAATATTAGCTAAGAGATCAGCAGTATCAGCCCCCATGGCTTTACTGGTAGCTGCTGCCATACTAGCGGTATCAACAGAGTACAGCAGACTAACCCCCTGGGTAGTAGCAGCCTGATGCACAATATTAGACTGTTGCTGAGCCGTAACAGCATTTTGGGCTGATAAACTCAACGATTGAGACATGGTTTGATAAAGATTACTCATGGCCATAGCGGGAGAGTCACCAAGAACTTTCACGTTAGCCTGAGTAACCGCATCGGTAATTTGTGTGCTGACTGTATCTGCCATAATTTCCTCGAAAATTAACTATGGGTTTCATCACAGGACACCAAGGCATCAAGTGAACTTGACTAGAGTAATGACCAGTTACTCCCTTTAGTCCTAGATGGAAAACCTATTGATGAATCTATAAGTGAAGCTATTTAACCAGCATTTTTGAGAGCTTGAACAACCGATAGAATATTCGCTAAAACATCGGGAGTATCGGCTCTGAGGGATTTACCAGTCGCTGAGGCAGTAGTCGCTGTGTCAATGGAGTACAGCAAGCTCACCCCCTGGGTGGTGGTGGTTTGATGGACAATATTAGACTGTTGTTGAGCCGTCACAGCATTTTGGGCTGATAAACTCAACGATTGGGACATGGTTTGGTACAGATTACTCAAAGCCATGGCGGGAGATTCCGCAAGAACTTTCACATTGGCTTGAGTTACTGCATCAGTGATCATTGTGCTGACTGTTTCTGGGGCTGCCATAATTTCCTCTTAATTTAAAATGATTTCATCACAGGACACAAAAATTTAAGGTGAGGCACAGGCGTAATCATCGCTCTTGTACTCTTTTATTTTAGATGTGTGACCGATTGATGAACACATCAAGAGGCTATTTAACCATTTTTGAGAGCTTGAACAACGGATAGAATATTGGCTAAAACATCGGGAGTATCAGCCCGTAATGCTTTTCCCGATGCTGATGCCGTTGTTGCTGTTCCCATGGAGTACAGTAAGCTCACCCCTTGGGTGGTGGTTGTCTGATGGACAATATTAGACTGTTGTTGAGCCGTCACAGCATTTTGGGCTGATAAACTCAAGGATTGAGAAATGGTTTGGTACAGGTTACTCAAAGCCATGGCAGGAGATTCCGCAAGAACCTTCACATTGGCTTGAGTTACTGCATCGGTGATCACTGTGCTGACTGTATTTGCCATAATTTCCTCTAAATTAATAATGGTTGTTCACTACTAGGCACACAAAAAACTAAAGATATGGTATAAATAAGTTATGACCAGTTATTCCCTTTAGTCTTAGATGTGTTACCCGTTGTTGAACGCATCGGCCAATGACTAACCTATATCTTTGAGAGCTTCCACAACTCCCAAGATACTCCCTAAGACATCAGGGGTATCAGCCCGTAATGCCTTTCCAGATGCTGAGCCAAGACTGGCTGTGTCCACAGAGTACAACAGACTAACTCCCTGAGTGGTGGTTGTCTGATGGATGATATTGGACTGCTGCTGGGCCGTCACAGAATTTTGGGCTGATAAGCTCAAGGATTGAGAAACGGTTTGGTAAAGGTTACTCAATGCCATTGCTGGTGATTCAGCAAGAACCTTTACATTGGCTTGAGTAACAGCATCAGTCACTTGTGTGCTGACTATTTCTGGAGCTGCCATAATTTCCTCGTAAATTAACGGATGGTTATTCCATATAGAACCCAAAACACTAAATATGGGGTATCATGAGTCATGACCCGTGACAACCTTTAGTATTAAAATGGGTTATCTAGGAAGAAACAAAGCCTAAGCTTATTTTTTACCGCCGACATCTTTAAGAGCTTCCACAACTCCCAAGATACTCGCCAAGACATCGGGGGTATCAGCCCGTAATGCTTTGCTAGAAGCCGAACCCAGAGCAGCAGTGTCCACAGAGTACAACAGGCTAACTCCTTGAGTGGTGGTAGCTTGATGGACAATATTGGACTGTTGTTGAGAGGTCACAGCATTTTGGGCTGATAAACTCAAGGATTGGGAAATGGTTTGATAAAGATTACTCAAAGCCATTGCAGGAGAGTCACCAAGGACTTTCACATTAGCTTGAGTAACCGCATCAGTAATTTGTGTGCTTACTGTTTCTGGAGCTGCCATAATTTCCTCGACAATTAACTATGGTTAGTTAGACTCGATGAATGAGTCGAGTGGGAGTTATTCTCCTTATCGATCAAAGGTATCAAGATTAACTCTATTGAGTAAGTAGATACATCTTGGATGCCCTATTCACCAGTCTAAATACAAAACGAATTAAGCCAGATTATTGTGAATTTTTCAGATTGAAAAATTTTTGGTAGACCCCTTGCCAAATTAATTGGGGTTATGCTATAATTAGTGATGGTAGACAATAATAAGGGCTTGTAGCTTAGTGGATAGAGCGCGTGGCTACGGACCACGAGGTCGGGGGTTCGAATCCCTCCAAGCCCGTGATTATGGTAGAAGTCAGAAGTTCTTTATGGGCTTCCGACTCCTCATGATTTTGAGTTATTTCTCCCTCCTCCCCGTAGGGGCGGGTTTTTCACAAAATTTAAGATTATAACAAGTATGTTAGATAAACCCGCCCCTACACCCAGTCGATATTAGTGGTGTTTTGGTGGACGTACAGCAGGAGAGGGTCTGATAGGACCCAAAATCTGGTTTAGTAGCCGTAACTGTTCTGGGGTTCCCATACAAATGAGTAAGTCTCCGGCCATTAATTGGGTTTCTCCTGTAGGTCCCCCAATTAAACTACCTTCAGAACGACGAATGGCTAAGACTAAAGCCCCTGATTGTAATCTGAGTTTAGCTTCGCTGAGAGTTTGTCCCACACAAGGACAAAATCGGGGGTCGATAAGAAATTCTTCCATGTAGAATGCTCTATCTGTCCCGGTTAAAATTCCGTCTACAAAGTCCATGACTTGAGGACGCAATGCGGCGGCGGCTAATCGTCTTCCTCCAGTAATAAAGGGAGAAACTACCGCATCTGCTCCGGCTCTTTGTAATTTTAGCACGGCTTCTTCCGTACTTGCACGAGCGATAGCTCGTATTTTGGGATTTAAGGTTTTAGCAGATAAGACAGTATAGAGGTTTTCTGCATCGGAAGTCAAGGCAGATACTAAACAAACTGCTTTGTCAATTTTAGCATTAATCAGAGATTCGTCAAGAGTAGCATCCCCTTGAATAACAATATAGCCGAGTAATTTCGCTTCTTCGGCGGGTTCAGGACGTGATTCAATAATAATAAAGGGAATTTCTTCGGACATAAATTCTAAGGCTACATGATGTGCTGTACGTCCGAAACCACAGATTATACAATGATGTTCTAAGGTATCTATCACTTTTTTCTCCTGTCGTTGTTTAATGCCTTCTTGAAAATATCCTTGAATTAATGCTTCGGTTAACCTATTAAGAATATATCCAATAGTAATGACTCCTGTTAAAATTAGGGCAATGGTAAACAAGCGAGACTTATCATCGAGGGGATGTACTTCCATGAACCCCACTGTTGATAATGTAATCATGGTCATGTAAGCTGCTTCTATAAATGACCACTTTTCTAATAACCAATACCAACAAGTTCCGCTTAAAAAAACACTCCCTAACACTAATGCACCAGCGATTAATTCTTTTCGTAAGCGTCGGTATTTTTTTTCAAATGAATAAACGGTCATTTCCCCTCACTTGCTTTAATTAATAAGCAATAAGTTACCAATAATAAGGGTTCTACCAGACAAATTATGCTAAACTAAATAATTAATGAAAGGCTAAAGCCTTATTCTATAGAAACGAAGTCCGATGAGCGCAGACTAAATTATAAGTTGCGTAGGCAACTTTTGTTTGTATAGCTTAACTCTGAGCGAGTTAAAGTCTATTATCTGTGATCATTTAACATAACTTGTCCGGTAGAACCCAAAAAATTAAGATATGAGAAATAGCCGATAGTAGTTTACGTTTGGTTGAATCGTCACTCATAAAAACTCCTGATTAATCATAAACCTATTTATAACAATTATCCATAAAGTTTCATCTAGTATAGCCAAAATTTTATTAAGAATTAAAGGAATTGCTAATTAGTTAACCTATTCTAAAAAAATCTTAATGAACTGTTAACTTAAAATTAACTTATACCTCAGTGTAACCTATAGGGTCAATTGATGAATTAACCCTACTTAAATATTTAATTAGTAGAATTATTGGTGGGCGGAATATACACCCACCAATAGGATAATGACGGCTTTAAACATTCAGCTTAGCGACTACTTTTTCTAAGAGTTTGGCAGCTTGATCAACCTCAGCTTCAGAGACAATTAAAGGAGGAACAAATCGTAAAACTTTTGGACCCGCAGGGGCTAATAATAATCCTTCTTCCATAGCCGCTTTAACGATGTCTAAAGAGGTTAAAGAAATGGTTTCACTTAATTCAATGCCATTAATTAAACCCCAACCTCTAACATCTGTAAATAGGTTAGGATAAGCACTAGCGATCGCTCGTAAACGACTGCGTAATTGTTCTCCTCGTTGTTGAACATTTTGCAGAATATTCTCTTTTTCAATAGTTTGTAACACGGTTAAAGCTGAGGCACAAACAAAAGGGTTTCCTCCAAATGTACTAGCATGAGTTCCTGGGGTGAAGACATTACAAAATTCTTTACACATCATCGCCCCGATAGGAATACCGCCAGCAAGTCCTTTTGCACTGGTAAAGATATCGGGTTCAACCCCTAAATGTTCGTATCCCCAGAGTTTACCAGAACGGCCTACCCCTACCTGCACTTCATCAAAGACAAGGAGAATACTATTTTCATCGCAAATTTTCCGTAGACGCAAGAAATAGTCTAACTGCCCTGGACGGATACCTCCTTCTCCTTGAAGGGGTTCCAACATAATGGCCGCGACTCGACTATTGCCTTCATCTAAGTCGGCGATCGCGTTTTCAACTGCTTTGATATCATTGTAAGGGACGTAAGCAAACCCAGGCACGAGGGGGTCAAAATCTTGTTGATACTTGGGTTGCCCAGTAGCGGTAACGGTGGCTAAGGTACGGCCATGAAAACTGGCTTTAGCGGTTAAAATGACGGGTTTTTCCAGGAAATCTAAGACTGTATGGGCATATTTACGGATTAGTTTGATCGCTGCTTCATTAGCTTCGGCCCCTGAGTTACAGAAAAAGACCCGATCCGCACAAGAATGGTCTACAATCCACTTAGCTAAGGCTCCTTGTTCTGGGATATAGTAAAAGTTAGAAACGTGGTGTAGCTTTTGAATTTGTTGGGTTACAGTGGCGATTAAGGTAGGATGGGCATGGCCTAGGGTACAAGTAGCGATCCCTGCCACAAAATCGAGATATTCTTTGCCTTGGGTATCCCATAAACGACATCCTTGACCTCGTTCCATAGCGATAGGAAACCGGCCATAGGTTTGCATGACGTAGCGGTCAAATTCTTGAGGGTCAAAAACTGGGTTCAAGGTAGACTCTGAGGGGATAAAGGGGGTGTCTAGTAGGGTATTTTGGCTCACAATTGGCTCCTGGGAAAAGTCATTTTACGCTTTATTCGCAATTGTAATCAGACTTAAGGACAAAGTTGGGGTTTGTTTAGTTTTTCCCTAGATTTTCATAGTAGCTAATTTTATAGTCAAACGAACAACCACTTTAAACTATTATAGCATGTTTTTTTGATAACATCAAATTTTGAGGATAACTTGTTAATAAAAATCTTGATTATTTGTTTTTCCTGACTTAAACTTTAATGGAACTGGGTTCATCAAGGGCAGCAATAATGCGATGACATCCTGAGTTGGGTTTAGCCCATTGATATTGATATTCTTGAGGATTTCCCCAACATAAACCTAGATACAATTCTGTTCTAGCAGCATCAATTTCGGCCCATTCTACCTCTTGAACAAAATCTTCTAATGAGTCTAAAGAAATGGGACGATGACGATGAGCAGATAGCCAAAAATTCATGCCTTCTGTCATATCCCACCAAAAGTTTATCACGGACTTTTTAGCCTCTATTAAAGTTTCTTTATCTCCTGGAACAGCAATTAATTGATTATGGAGTTCTGGATAACTTAAAGAACGGTTTTGATAGTGACATTCACGCCAAATAATTCCTGACACCTGATGTTCTATTTGATATTTATGAATCTGACGACGAAAATCTTGATAAGCAAAGACTTTACCCATTTTTTCCATATTCAGGGCTTTGGCAATCACCGGATTATCGATACGATCTTCACAAGATAAG
Source organism: Aphanothece sacrum FPU1 (assembly GCF_003864295.1). NCBI lineage: Bacteria > Bacillati > Cyanobacteriota > Cyanophyceae > Chroococcales > Aphanothecaceae > Aphanothece > Aphanothece sacrum. The sequence continues at coordinate 59,775 of NZ_BDQK01000015.1, forward strand.
ATAACTCTTTCTCCTTTCCAGGTGGCCCGTAATTCACTATCAAGAATTTTAATAAGTTGTTGAGTTGTATAGGTCATTTCAGTTACCAGTTATCAGTTACTACAGCAAACAAGTCGGTAGCTTGAACAGTTATCAGTTATCAGTTATCAGTTAAAAGTTTTGATAACTGTTCACTGTTTTACATCCCCTTGAAAGAGGCGGATTGAAACCTCTTTTTTTTGTCATGATACAATCAGCCCTAGCAAATTAGATGTATTTTAAAGGTGACTTTTGGATCATCCTGTTCCTAGTGTATACATAATTTCTCAAATTGATCATATTTTTAAGGAATGGCTTATCATAGACAGTTCTTTTTGCTACAATCTTTTATACTTGGTGTAAATAGATACTATTTCTTTTCGAAAAACTTATGCAAAGCAGTCAAATTCGTCTTAATAAAGCGACGGGAGAATGGGTTATTTATGCACCAAGTCGTCGTAAACGTCCCCAAGATTTTCAACAAGCTTGTCAAGAAAAATCCCTAGTTGATCATTCTCAGGATACTTGTCCTTTTTGTCATCAAAATAATGCTCATCCTGAACCAAGTATTTTAGAAATGTTCAATTCTGAGTCTACAAATTGGCAAACTAGAGTAGTATCTAATAAATTTCCTGCACTGAATTTTTATGAAAATCCTAAGCGAATATTAGAAGGAATTTATATGACTATACCTGGTTATGGTCATCATGAGGTAGTGATAGAAAGTCCTGACCATCAACTAACTATTGCTACTATGTCGGTATGGGAAATTGAGATAATTATTGAAACTTACCGTCAACGTTATTTAAAATTAATGGCTGATCCTAAAATTATGATGGTTATTATTTTTAGGAATCATGGTCAGGGGGCTGGTGCTTCTTTGCGTCATCCCCATTCTCAAATTATTGCTACCAGTATTGTTCCCAGTCATAGACGTATTCAAGAAGCGGAAGCACAACGCTATTTTGACCATTGGGCTGAGTGTGTTTATTGTCATATATTAAACTTTGAAATTGAAGAGCAAAAAAGAATAATTGTTGAAAATGATTTATTTGTCGCTTTTGTTCCTTTTGCGGCAGAAGTTCCTTTTGAAATTTGGATTATTCCTAGACATCATCAAGCAGATTTTGGGAGTATTACACCGGAAGAAAAGACGGCTTTTGCTATGATCTTAAAAGATGTGTTAAGTCGTTTATATAATAAATTAAATAATCCTGATTACAATTATGTAATTAATACTGCCGCTCGCTACAAAGCAGAAGAACCTCAGTTACATTGGTATTGTCAAATCAGACCCCGTTTAACCACTCCTGCCGGATTTGAATTAGGGTCTGGAATGAGTATTAATCCTTCAATTCCTGAAGCTGATGCAGCGTTTTTAAGGATGAATAATTAGCAATGTAAAAAAAAACAGGGCGGGTTTATCTAGTTTTTTGGTGAGAATCATTGATTTATGTAAAAAACCCGCCCCTACAAAACCTGCCCCTACAAATTTGATATAATTAATTTTCTCTACCTACTTTATAATCCCTGCCTACTTATGAATCATTTGTGACAAAAATTTGGGTCAAATTAATATATAATGGTAAGTAAGCAACTAAATTCTTGATTTATTACTCATTAGGTTTAATCTATGTTTGATATTGTTTCCCTTGGGGAATTTTCTCGGAGTCATTGTATTGGCATTTGTGCTTTTTTAGTTCCGGCTAATTTATTAACAACTTTACTTAGTTTAATTTTTGTGGTAACTAAGCCACCTCGTTTTCAATTACTAACATCGGTTATGATTGGGATTAGTTTCGCTATGATTTTATTGCTTCATGTTGCTAGTTGGTGGATAGTGGGTGTAGTTAAATCCCCCACATTTATTTTACTGGCTTTGGGAACTGTTTGTATTGGGTTAAATAGTTGGGTTATCATGCAATCAAAACAAGATGAACCTTGGTTATCTAGAATGGTGAAAAGAACAGCAATTTTAAAACTTTCTTAGAGGTTAATTATTGATTTGATTTAGGACTTAAGTACAACAGTTGAATATAGCATAAAATCTGGAGGGCTTAATGGTATTAAGCCCCTACAATTATATTAAGTCCCTAAAAAAATTGATTTTTATCTCGAAAATATACCCAATCTTACCCTAATAATTGCTCATCAGAATCAATATTAAGAATTATTTCAAAATTACGGTTTTACCGGATTTACTATGGTTAACTAATAATTAATGACAGACTAAAGTCTGATCCTATAAAAACTAAGTCCGCCTGCGCGGACTAAATTATAGGTTGCGTAGGCAACCTTTGTTTGTATAGCTTAACTCTTTAGAGTTAAAGTCTATTATTTGTGATAATTTAGTATAACTTGTCCGTTAGAACCAAAATTACTAGGCGAATGAACAATAATAACAATCAGTCTTTACTAGAAAAGTTAAGTGAGTTATCAGATAATTTAGCTTACTTATCTCCCCATGATTTTTTACTACAGTTACCTGATAAAATTTGCCTGATCTTAAATGTAGATAGTTGTATTCTGTGGATATTAAATGAAAAAGAGCAAAAGTTTCAAGTGGGTTATGCTTCTCAAGAAGTGGATGACGAATATAAAAAAATTGAGCTTAACTTAAATCATCCGACGATTAAGCGTAATTTTAACTTAAATAATTCTAGTGTAAAAAATAAAGTTTTTTATATAAAAGACCTAAAACAAATAAATTTTCGACTAATATCTAAAGAAGAAATTGAAAAAAGGCAGTGGTTTTCTATCGGCACATTAGTGTTAAAAAGCGAACAAAGATTAGTAGGATTGGTTGACTTATTGATTAAAAAGACAAATCAACATTTTTCTTTTACGAAAGCAAAAAGAAAGATTTTTAAAATACTAGGAAATTGTGCTGTATCTGCTATCTACAAATTAGAATCCGAAGATAGAAAAAAATTACAAAAATTAATACATATTATGCTAGAGATGACTCAAAAATATGCAGACAATGACCTATGGAAACTTTTAGAAAAAGGAGCATCAAAGTTAGTTGATTTTAAATACATTTGGGTAAGTAAATTAGATCATGCAACTGGTCAACTAAAAACAGCTAATCAAGAAGAAAATTCAGAACAAGAAGTCCGAAAATCTTCTATCAATAAAAAGAAAAAAATTGGTATTACAGGTAAAGCGATTGAAGAAGAAAAACCGATTCTTGTTAATGATATTAATAACTCTCCCTTGGAAAGTATTTATATTAAACATAATTCAGACACCGTTTCAGAGTTAGATCTTCCTATTGTGATTAATGACATTCCCGTTAGAATTGGTAAAGAAATGCAATTAGGTTCTAAATCTTTTGGGGTTATTAATCTAGAAAGTGATAAAGAAAATGCCTTTTCTGAAAATGATAAAGAACGTCTCTGGTTATTAGCTCGTTTTGCGGCTACTCGCTTAGAAAGAATACAATCTGAACAGAAAATTAAACAATTAAGAAGAATTGAAAAACAAATTTTTGAGGCAAAAAACTACGATAAAATTATTGAGATTATTATTGAATCAATTACTAATATGTTACAATTCACCTTGATTAATATTTCTTTAATTAATCCTGAACAAACTGCTATTCAAAGTGAATATGTTGCTGGCAGATTTTTGTCCAAAGATGCTCAAGAAGAATTTAAGAAAGAAGTATCACATTCTTTACAAAGTAATGATATTCAATCAGATATTATTAAAAACAGAGAAATAGAAGTTATTGATGAATTTGATGAACGATTTGATGAGGAGATTTATGATAAATATAAACATGGTGATTTAATTAGAGTATTTATTCCCATGATTGAACCTTCTACTAATTTAGTCATAGGAACTATTGAAGTTGGCTATGAAAAAAGATATCGTAAATATATTTATGAAGAAGATATTCAAATTATCCAGAGTTTGATAGATTATTCTGTTAATTTTCTGGAAAGACTAAGAGCAGGAATGATTGATAAAATCATGCACGAATTTAAGTCCCCTATTGGTGGAATTAGAAGTAATGTTGATTTCCTATTACGTCACAAAATTAACGATCAAATAAACAAAATTGAAAAACAGGATAAAGATTATATTATTATCAAATTAAAAGATATTTTAACGGATTCAGAAATTTTAGTTAATCAAGTGGGAGAATTAGAATATTTATTAGGAACTCCTAATTCTCGTAAGTTACGGTTTACAAAGACCAATGTATTTAAAGATATTATTATTAAAACAATTAATCAATTGAGTCCTACTCTTAAAGATCATAAACTGCCTCATAACGTATCTTATAAGTCAGAAGATATTGACAAAATAAATATTTGTACAGATAGAGCCAAACTTAATCAAGTAGTTTATAATATTCTTATAAATGCCATTAAATACTCTAAAGAATTTCCTAACTCTCTTAAAAAAGATTATACTCAATTTAGAGTTTCATTAGAAGTGGAGGAACAGAAAGAATGCTTTATTATTAAATTCCAAGATTGGGGAATAGGAATAAACGAAGATGATCGGGATAAAATATTTGAGCAAGGATTTCGTAGTTTTCAAGCACAAGCAATGGATGTATTGGGTTCGGGACTTGGTTTGTCAATTTCCAAAAATATTATGAAACAATTAGGAGGAAACTTACTCTTAAAGTATAATGGTAATCCAACAGAGTTTCATATCGTTCTGCCAAAACAACCACCAAAACTATAAAAAAGCAATCAAGGAGATATCGAATGTTTGTAATTGTAGATGATGAACTAGAAAGAATGAGAGTTTATATTGAGGAATTACAATTATGTAATTATCAAGTTGAATTAGTTGGAAACATTGATGATGCTTTAGAATACTTTGATAAAAAGAAAGAACAAATAGAACTTTTGATTCTTGACATTATGATGGCGAGTGGACAACTATCTAGAGAACCAGGGATCAATGGAGGATTAAGGACAGGCATTGTCTTCTATAAAAAGATTAGAGAAAACGATAAGAACTTGCCGATTATTATTTTCAGTAATCTTTCTCAAATAAATGACCAAGAAATAGAAGAAGAAATTGAGAATAATCCTAGAAGTAAATTTCTTCAAAAAATAGAGACTTTACCTTATCAATTTGTAGAAGAAGTTAAAGAAATGTTAAGTTTATCTTAGCTTAAGATAAAATGTCAAATAAAATATTAGATACAGTTAATTTCATATTTGGTATAGACTACTGAGTAATCGATATGAGTATAAATCAACCCAGTTTGTTTTCTTCTACTAATGAATTTACAATATCTAACAAATTTGAAATGCTTAGTAAGCGTGTTATAAGTGATAAAACAATACCAGAATCAAAACAAAGTGAAGTTCTAGAAGACTTAGATGATAAGCGTGCCATATTAGAGAGAACGTATCAAAAAGTTATTACTCAACCAGATCATCTTAATCAGAAAGACACAAGTGAGATGAAGCTATGTGAGAAGGAATCTCTGAAAACCCTGAATCTAGTTGGAAAAGAAAGCCATCCTGAATCAGATGAGTTAAATGACTTAATTAGTAGAATTAGATTTGATATTGAAAAAATTCAAAGAATAGTTACCTTATTTGCTCCTTCAGATTTACTTGAATTTGAAAGGACTTTGATGTGGATGTATGAACAAGGTCAAGAAGAAGAATTAGGATTTTTACAAAGAATCAGCAAAAAGCCACCCTATAAATCTGATTTACTCAATATTACGATAGAAGCAATTGCGAATAGACAACCATTGCAAAAATACCGAATTTTCTGTTCAGAAGATGACATCAAAAAAATAACGCCTAAAATAGATATTATTCGTAACTATAAGCATTTTGTGATCGTTTTAGCTACCACTGCTATGATCACAGAAATTAAAGCACGTTATGCAGTAGAAATTTTACCCCCTGTAAAATTTACATCCGAAACAATACTCCCCAACAGTGTATCTATTAAACAGACTAACCCAGAGGAAACCATGCGAGATCACAGAGATCAAGTAATCTATTTTAATCTGCCCATTCTTGAAGACTGGAAACGTCAAATCGAGACTCTTGGTGCAACTATTTTACGACCCATTGGTCGCAGAGAAATCGTTGCTTCTGTCCCCAATAAGGAGATAATTAAACAAATTAAAAGTAATGTAGAAGGGGTTGAAGATATTAGACCCTATACCCCAACCATTCGGGTTAATCCTCAAAACCTACAAAACCTTCATCAAACCCCTGCCAACGCTACAGAACAAGATCTCAAAAAAGCGATCGCCCAAGCAAGAATTCAAGCAGCTAAATCCCAACCAAATGATCATCAGAGAAAAAATACTGTACCAGGGATTTTGATTGCCGATTTTTTCACAGAAGAAGATCGTAATCAAGGGGCGCAGGAATTAGAAAACCAAGGTATCCGTATTACTAATCGTCCAGGTAAAAAAACCTTAGTCGTTGACGTTAGTAAAGATGCCAATGCTTTAAACTCTTTTATGACTATTACTCGATTAACGGGATTACAATCAGTAGAAGAAAAAACCATTCCCAGACTATTTAATGAGCAAGCACGCTATGTTATCGGCAAAAACGTCATTCCTTCTAACCCTCATCCTCAACCCACAGACCTATCCTTAACAGGAAAAGGAGAAATCATTGCCATTGCTGATACGGGACTCGATACAGGAGACAGGGAAACCATTCATCCTGACTTTCAAGGACGAGTTAATTTACTAACCAGTTATCCCATTACTACCTTACCAGAAGACTTTATTTCAAATTTTGGTCATCAAGACCCCCCCATAGACCAATATTCCGGTCATGGCACCCATGTCGCAGGCAGTGCGCTTGGTAATGGACAAGTGGCGCAAGAATTAGGACTTCCTCATATACCTGCTGGAATGGCAACCGAAGCAAATTTAATCTTTCAAGCGATTGAACAAGTCCCCCAATGGACGCTTGATGGAACTTTATTCTATATCCAAAATTATGGAGACACGCCGCCCAAATCTGGTTTATATGGTATTCCAGAGAATTTATCTGACCTTTTTGAAGAAGCTTATCATAATGGAGCGCGAATTCACTCTAATTCTTGGGGTGGGGGAGAATTTGGAGAGTATGGTAGACAATCTGAACAATTAGATGAATTTGTTTGGGAACATAAGGATTTTCTCGTTCTGGTTGCAGCAGGTAATGACGGACAACAGCGTTCTTCAGCTATCGGCATTGATCAAAAAAGTGTTACCCCTCCTGGTACGGCGAAAAACTGTTTAACCGTTGGTGCTTCAGAAAATCAGCGCGAGGGAGAATTTACGGATACTTATGGTCAGTGGTGGCCCGATAAATTTCCTCATGACCCGATTAAATCAGATAATATGGCAAATTCCCTTGATGATATTGCGGCTTTTAGTAGTCGAGGCCCTTGCGAAGATGGTCGCCGTAAACCCGATGTGATTGCCCCAGGAACCTTTATTTTATCAACTCGTTCTTCCCAAATTGCTAATAATAACTTTGCTTGGGGAGCATTTACTCCCGCAAAACGCCATTATATGTACATGGGGGGAACTTCAATGGCCACTCCTTTAGTTGCAGGATGCGCAGCATTGGTGCGCCAATATTTGCGAGAACAAGAGAATATTATTGATCCTAGTGCGGCCCTCGTCAAAGGAATATTGATTCACTCAGCGCAACTAATTAATTATCGCTACAAACATCCTTCCTCCGAGGAATGGCCAGATAATGAACAGGGATGGGGCAGAATTAACCTTTCTCAAGTTCTTAATCCTCCTGCGCCAACTAAAGTCAAGTTTATTGATGAGTTTGAAGGGTTACAAACAGACGAATCTCGTCAGTATCAGCTACAAGTTAGGGATTTAAGCGTACCCCTGAAAGTTACATTAGTTTATAGCGATTATCCAGGGAATGAACTGGTAAATAATCTGAATTTAAAATTAAGTAGTCCTACCGCAAAAGATTATCTCGGCAATGACTTTGAGGAAACAGGAAAACCTGATATCGTTAATAATGTGGAAGGAATCGTAGTAGAATCTCCAGAAATTGGAGAATGGACGGTTACTGTTATAGGTTCTGACGTTAACGAAGATACTCAAGATTATGCTCTCGTTATTTCCGGTGGTTTAGGAATAGATTAAGTGAGCAAAAAAATAGGGTAAGCATGGCCCACCCTAACATTTAACTTAAACTAACTTTAATTAAGGAGCTAACGCATGACCCCGTAATAAACTACCGATAGTTTTAGCGGTAATTTTCATCTGAACTAAGGGGTTAGCAGGAACAACGGTTTTATACAAATAACTATCAAAAGTCATCCGTTGGACATCCTTATCAGAACACATTTCGACAAAAGCCTCCCGCGAAGCATCAGTGCGATAGAATACCCGTTGTAGAATATCTAAAACCAGGTAAGTCATACCATATTGTTTATCCCAACGTTTGAGATAGATTTTTAACTCATCTTCCGTGGGAATACGTTGGCCCGCATTCGTCATCTCTACGATGGTTTCTGCACACATCCGGGCTGACTTAGCCGCAAAATAGATACCTTCCCCAGAAGACTTAGTAACAGTCCCTGCTGCGTCTCCAACTAAGGCTACACGACCGACTACACGACGAGGACGGGGATGTTCAGGGATGGGGTGTGCTTCCACCTTAATAATTTCGCCCCCTTCGAGTCTACGGGCAGCACGGGCGCGAATTCCGGCTTGTAGGTCTTTTATAATGGCTTTATTGACCTTCATGGTTCCCGTACCCACTGCTACGTGGTCATGTTTCGGGAATACCCAAGCGTAGAAGTCGGGGGAAACATCTTTACCCACATACATCTCAGCCAAGTCTTCATAATAAGCCATTTTATCTTGAGGTAAACGAATGCGCTCTTGGAAGGCGATCGCATAATTATAATCCCCCGCATCAATGGCTTTAGCAATGCGGGAGTTAGCCCCATCTGCCCCAATAACTACGTCTACTTTGAGGGTTTTCATCTCTCCTTTGGAGTTTCCATTGGAGTGATCGGCGTAATGGAGGGTATAAGGATCGGTATTATTTGAAGGAATATCTAATTGATAAACCGTGCCATTAATTAGGTTAGCTCCTAATTTTGCAGCGCGATCGCGTAAAAAGCCATCAAGAACTTCTCGACGACACATCCCGATATATTCGTCTTCGCGATCGAGATTAATATCAACTTCAATGTTAGACGGGGAGATCATTTTCATCTTTCTGACCCGTCGATCTATAATTTCTGGTGGTAGATCAAATTCACTGACCATACACAGGGGAATGGCACCACCGCAAGGTTTAGCATTATCTAATTTGCGTTCAAATAGATAGGTTTCAATCCCAGCTTTTGCTAATGTTTCGGCGGCGGAAGATCCAGCCGGCCCTGAACCGACAACAGCGACCCGTAAAACCAAGGCTATTCTCCTATTTCCAGAAGCGATTACGGATTGCATCCTATCATGTACCTTGACTTGAAATACGGCGATCGGTCAAAATCTGCCAAATTTGAAATAGAGCTTAACAATTTTTGTTACATTGCTTAATCATTAGACCTCTTGCGAAAGTTTCATATGATCTAAAATTTCTATAACTGAGGAAAATATTATGAAACTAATTGACATCACCCAAGCCCAAACCCAACTCCCTCAACTCATGCAAATCGCCCTGACAGGAGAAGAAATTATTATTACCCGTGATAGCCTACCCATCTTAAAATTAAGCCCCATGATTCCTACAAAAAAACATCGAAAACGCGGTAGTGCCAAAGGACAAATTCAATTTGCGTCAGACTTTGATGAATCATTAGGGGATTTTCAGGAGTATATGGAATGACCTTAACGTTATTGCTAGATACTCATACTTTTCTGTGGTTTGTTAACGACAGCCCAGAACTTAGTCAAACTGCTATTAACTTGCTAGAATCCGAGAATGAATTATTAGTTAGTATTGCAAGTCTTTGGGAAATCGCCATCAAAGTCAACCTTAAAAAACTCATTTTAGCCACAAACTATCAACAATTTATCCCTCAACAACTAGCCCTTAATCAAATTGGAATTCTTCCGATTAGCCTAAATCACCTCTCAATTTATACCGACTTACCCTTATATCATCGAGATCCTTTTGATCGCCTCATTATTGCTCAAGCTATGTCTGAAAAGCTTTCAATTATTAGCATTGATCAAAAATTAGATCTTTATGAAATTGATCGCCAATGGTAAAACAATTAACTTAACTCTGTCAACTCGGCTCTCCCGTACCTGTGGTGATAACAAAATCTTATATATCGTAGGGTGGGTTAGGCGCGGGTCATAATTTGTGAATTATAATCTAGTTTTCCTATCCGCGCCGTAACCCACCTTTCGAGATTTTGTAACATAAGACATTATTCTCATTTATTTTTGTTGATCATGACTTGCTTTTTTGCACAAAATGTATTAGCAAATCCAATTAAAAATAATCTGAATATATCCTCCGAAACTTCAAGCATTCAAGAAAATTTAGATTTACCCAATGAATTTATTTCAGAAAGGACAAAACCCGCCTACGCGGGTTTAATTTAGCCTCCCTTCGGAGGCTTCGTTCATATAGCATCAGACATAAGGTTTGTTTGTAGACGTTGATTTAACATAACAAGTTCGGTAGAATCAATTTCTTAAGATCTCTAACCCTGCTTTGGTTTCGATATAGTCAGCTAATTTAATAAAATCTTCTCTCGGATAACATCTTCCCTGTAGAAGCTTTTACCTCTTAACAATAAACCCCTGGACACACTAAGTCTAGGGGTTTATTATTTAAGACATTAAGTGCATAACTCCAAGACTAAATGATCGAACAGCATCCGAACGCCTTTAGATGCTGTTTTTAGTCTTAACAACCTGATGGGTGTTCCTTTCCTTTGCGGGTCGTGCATCCACTCATAAAGGTCTTTTAAGACATCATTATTCCTTCTTCCTTTTGTGGTTTCAACTCTAGTAAATATCCATTGCCACAACGTCTTACGGCACAAGTCAGAACCAAACCTAACCTTTTTTTCTTGCTTCTTGCCGCTTGATGACTCAGTAGGCGCAACCCCTAACATTTTCTCAAATCTACGTCTTGATAAATACCTTTTAGTGTATTTATTCTTGCTGCGTTTGGTCGCTGGTTTAAAGACTACAATCGGCTTGTTATCTTCATCTAAGAAATTCTCAAACGGATAAATCTGACTGATTAAAATTGCTTGTTGTCTTTTTCCAAATCCAAACTTAATTAACACTTTTAGATAAGGTTTAAACCGTTCATGCTGCATTAATTCGGTTAACTCTTGCTCTATCTCAATTTCTTCTGATTGAAGGTCAATTAATCGTTTAGCGTGCTTTCTGACCGTATCAGTTAACCCTAACCCTATCGTCTTTTCGTATAAGTTATCGTACCGTTTCCAAGGTCTTAAACCCGCGAGCCATCGATAGAAAATAGGCACAGTATAACCGCTACGACGGATAGCTTGATGGCTAATTTCTGGGAATTGCCATGATAAATCTTGACGCATTCGATTGATAATCGGATTTTGTACCCGATTAAGATGCTCAAGTCTTAAACTTAATTCCCTAACTCGTTGAGTGACTTTATCTCGAATGATCAAGAATTTTTTAGGACGATCAATGTTACTTAATCCATAATGCGCGAGGGCAAAACTATCTGTCTCATCTTCCTTATCGGGTAAACCCAGATGATCTCGATGAGTCGCTAGGGCATTATGTCCTATAAGTCTAACCTCAATGCCGTGATCAATCAAAACCGTTGACCATATTTTAGAGTAATTAACTCCTGTAGGTTCTAAGACCGCGATATCTGGCTTGAGTGCGAGTAACGCTTTAACATCGGAGGAATTAGCCTCAAAATGATGATAAAGACTTCGATCTATATAAAATTGTCTAGGTTCGTTCGGCAGCACGTCAAGTAGACAACAGACTGCCGTTCCGTTGCCGATGTCCATACCAACGACTCTCATAGTTTTAATCAGGTGATAGTGAATTTTCCAAACACCCCAAACCAAAAGCCGATGAATCACCCAAAAGCCCGAACAAAAAGTGAGCCTATTTCCCTGTTACAGCCGTTTTAGCTCAAGCATGACTCAAGCTAACTGATTTGAGCATTCCGTTAAAACTGTCCGAGCCGACGAAGATGTAAAAGCCGAAGCCTGTTTCCTCCTTACAGCCCTAAAACAGTCCTAAACAGAAAGACGGGAAGGTTTGGAAGCTTCCCATGATGTCCCCAAAAGTTAGGGAACATTTCAACTGGTAGCTAACCAGTCTCATCAGATGGGAGAGCGATCGCACTCAACTTTATCAGTAAGTTTGTCCCTAGTGAATTGTTTCAAATTGTAACAATCACTTAGTTAGTAATTACTTATTGTTATTGATGTGAAACTTCATCAATTGTTCAATAACAATTTGACGTTCTTTGTCAGAAAAGATGCGAGGGGAACCATTTCTTAATTTAAGTCGTATAAATTCCCCATCATCGTTAACTTCTGCTATCTCAAAGGTGTTAATCATAGTGAAGCATTCCTTCTCTTTAACTGTGTAAGGAATTAGAACAAATTGAGGTATGGATAGATTAATATCAGTCATTTTGTGTTATCATCAAAATAGGTTTAAACAATTAAACGAAAGGACGTTTGAGTATCCCTCACTGTAACTTGCAAAATTAATTCAGTGAGGGATTTATTATTCCTTATGTCTCGTTAAATTCTTGGTTAAAGTACCCTTTTTAATCTCCTCATAGAAAGTTTTTAACTCCTCACAATTTTCGGTCAAAAATTCTGTAAATGAGTCACTAGCATCTTTTATTAAACACAGATGATATTCTTCAAAAAGCCTTTGAAGCAATTGCTAGACAACAAGACACATTAACTAAGTGTAATTGAGTGTAATTGAAAGAGACCTTAAAATTGTCTTTGTTAAGCGTTGCTTGTTTAAAGACTAATTGTTTAAAGTATTCCAATTCGATATCAATTTTCTCTAAGGATCGAGAAAGAACCATTCTTAAAGATGTGTTAGGAATTGTTTAGCTGTGTGGATGTCAATTTTTCAATTGACAAACCATTTAAAATCGCAAAAAATTCATAAGTTTTTACTTTTTCTTCTTCGGTTAATACTTCCTCTGGTATCTCCCAAAAGTAGGTTATCTCATCGGATAATTTACCCTCTATTTTTTGGATGAAAAGTACGGGAATTCCATCAGGGAAAATTTTTTGTAAAGGTTTAAAATCTGACTTTAGCTTAGTATAAGCGGTAAAGTAACCCGAAAAACCCATTTTAGGCATAATTTACCGTATTGTACAAGCGTTGTAATTGTTGCAAGTCATAGCTTGCGCAGAGATTCTCAAGGTCGTCTAGCCATCGGTTAACCTGTTCAACCGTAACAGGTTCTATTATTTCATCCTCTAATACCTCCTCATCTTGTGTTTCTTCTTCGGGTTCCCATTCTCCCAAAAGCTTCTCTAGTTCCTTTTTTGGATTACTCCTTTATCTAAGACTTTAGCTTCAAATTCGTCCCATACTTTTCTAGGTATCTTAATACTTCGATAGGCATATTCTTTCTTTTCATCCATTCTCTCCTCAACAATTTCAGCCGTGATTAAATGAGAGGGTATTGTGTGAATAACCTCATTCCATCTATCCGCTAATTCATCCCCCTGATACTTAGTTAATGGCCGTGCTTGTGCCTCATTAACTGGTAATTTACTAAAGCCCATCTGTGCTAATTCTATTACGATTTTAGAAGCTTTAATAAGCCGTTCTATATAACTTCTGCTACGGTCTAGGGCTTTTTCACAAAAATCTTTAAAGGTCTTAAATTTACCTTGATAAATTTTCAACTCTTTAACAACTTGTGCGATTGCTCCCATATATAGCCAAGAAAAGGATGAGCGATGAAATAATTCTATGGCCTCATCTAATTCTAGCCATTTACCGTTATCTACTTGCTCCGTAATGACATTTAGAATGTGTTGTAAGTAGTTGGGTAAAATCTCATAAACCTCTTGATCCATGTAGACACGGGGCAAAAAGTCCTGACAACTTATTTCATGTCCATTGTGAAAAATACGAGAGCAAAGACCTTTTAAGAGAGTTTGAGGATTAGCGTCCATAATAAAGACCTAAAGTTGAGTAAGTTAGGGAACAATCCCTAATTAGGGAACAATTTGAGGGAAGAAATAAGGGGAAATTCAAGCCTATTAATAATTCCCCTTAGACTTAAAGACAATAGGAAACTGTAATGGTAAAAAGTTTGCTTGTGTCACTCAATAGCCTAATTTTTAATTAAACACCT
>NZ_BDQK01000017.1:300000-456397 GCF_003864295.1 Aphanothece sacrum FPU1
TCTTTCTGCAAAATCAACATCTTGAGTCACAATGCAAAAGTCATTCATTTTCGCAAACTCCCAGATAACCGTATCCGTTTCTTCTGCTAACCCATGAAACTGAACATGACTAGAATTAGGGAAAATATTGGCTAAACGAATGACTAACTTACGACTCAAATTTTGATCAAATAATAGCTTCAATTAACACCTTTAGACACAACAAAACGATGTTCACGATCAGCCGCAAATTCTAAACAAGCTTTAATATCTTCTTTTGTCAATTCGGGAAAATCATCTACAATTTCATCCTGAGACATCCCAGATGCTAACCATCCTAAGACATCATAAACTGTAATTCGCATTCGTCGAATACAAGGTTTACCTCCGCGTTTATCAGGTTCAATTGTAATAATATTTTGATAATTCATAATGCTTTTAGCTGCTGTTGAATCTTGTTAATTTTAACGGATAAAATAGGTATAAATTGTATTGTGTGGTGTTGGGTTTCGTTCCTCAACCCAACCTACTTGTATTCAATTAATCAATTATCAATTGGTAGGGTGGGCAATGCCCACCCCACGTTAACCTATATTACTTAATTGTTGCATTCGCTTGTTTGGCTTCTGCTTTCACACATTCTAATACCCGTACCATAACCGCCGCAGTATAGTCACGAGTGGCTTTACTATCAGGAGCAAATTTAGTGCCTTTTTCATCGATAGCAGTCGCTATACCACAATAACCTGACATTTGAGTAATGACACCTTCAGCCCAACTTCCTGAAATATCAGAAAATTGAACAGGTTGCTGAGTTTGTTGCAGTTCTCGTGGTAAATTAAGTTGATTTTTGAGATGAATGGCCATGCGACGCATGGTATCAATTAATTCAGCGCGAGTAATAGGCTCAGTAGGTTGTAAGGTATTATTAGGATTACCAATATTCATAAAATTCCATTGGGCCCATTTAATTTTCTTGGCACTCCAACGGGAACCATCCACATCCTTAAAAGGAATCATATCCCGTTTTGGTTGAGCTTCTAAATCTACTTTATAAACCGTTCCAATAGCATCAACTGCCATAGAAATTAACTGTTCACGAGTAACATTTTGTTGGGGACGGAAGGTATTATCTTCAAAACCCGCAACTAAACCCATCGACACCGCTTTCTCAATATTGTTTTTGTAAACATTGGTATTGATATCAGCTAACAGAGTAGTCGAACCATTATTGGCCACAGGGTTAGGAGTTTGTGTAGGAACAGTTCCAGTAGTTTGACCACCTGAAGCAAGGGCGGTTTGAGTAGCACTAAAATAGAAGTGTCCTAATATCTTTCCTTCATAAGAACGTTTAGTAAATTGCCACCCCGGATTGAGTATAATCTTCATAAATCCAGAAGCTAAACCCTTAGTACTACCTAAGACGATTTCGCTGTAATTTCCGGCCCGAGGAGTTCCTACTAAGACTAATTCTCCATCACGAGGAACTACACGCAATAAATAATTGAGTCCTAAGTCATTACCATCTAAGCGAATAGAATAGCCATTACTATCGGTTGAGCGGCGACAAATTCCGGTAAAATCGTAATTAAGTAATAAAGGTTCTACTAAGACGGGATTTGCGCCTGTTTCTGCCCAACATTCCCGTTTACCTGGAATTTGTTCAATCACTAATAAGTCATATTTGCCTTCTCCATAAGGTCTGGCAATAGCAATAACTTTAGTTTGTTCAACGGCCGTTTCCTGGAAACCTGAAGCTTTAACCGGGGTATTAAAGGGTAATACACTAGAAAGGGTAACAGTGGCTAAGGTCGCCAGTTTTAAAGGTAAATTCAATTTCATGGCTTTTCTATAAACTTATTAGAGGTTTGATTTTAGTAAATATTAGCGTAGGGAATTACACTTATGGCAATCTGATCTTGTGACCGATTGGATTAAGATGATGTTCCTAGCCAATTTCGAGTTATCTGAGTCCCAAAGTCCGACCATTACGGTAACGAAACCGATTATTATTGGAGGCTAAATTGAGACTTGATTGTAAGGTTAACGTTAAATCTTGATTAGGATCAATGGAAATGACTTCATTTTGACTTCCTCCTAATACTCCAGATGTCGGTAAAGCCCATCCTGCAAGGGTTCCAACGGCAGCCCCCGCTAAAACTTCTAAGGCATCAATCTCATTATCTCCAGTGACTGCTGCAATAATAGCGGCGGCCCCGGCCCCAGCAGCGGCCCCTCCTAAAATTTCTCCAACACTGGCCCCTTCGTTAATGGTTTCGGTGGTAGTTACGACTTGAGAGGTAGCATCAAAGGGATATCGTTGATTTTGAATGATAATTTCTTGGGCCACAAATTGAGAACCACCGTTAGCGGGTTGCAGTTGACCGATAATTTGACTGCCGGCCGGAACTAAAATATTGCCACTACGATCTTTTAAATTAGCCGCAATTTGTAGGGTCAAAGGAACGGTTTCTGTTTTGCTGACTAAGATTTTTTCTTGCTCAAAAGTTACAGGAATTCTGGTTCCTGCGGGAATATTAATACCACGAGAATTATTAGGAATTGAATTACCCGGTTGAGGCAATAATTGGGCCGTTGCTGGTTTGAAGGGATATAACGGCACAAGAGTTGTAATTCCTATTAAAAGGGCTAAGGTAGCACTGATTTGAGATTTGCCTGTATTAAACTTAAACATAGTTGCTTCTCCTGACACTTTATACGGTTAACAAGGTAGTTTTTTATCCTTGCTCTCAGCATAACGCTTGCTCCTTTAGGATGTCAGTCCCATAATTTTATTTTTTTTGATGACCATGTTAGATTTAAGTGGAAAAAAGTAGAATTTATTCTAGAATAGATTTATCTTTTGAACATAACACCAACATCAATCAAGTATGAATACTGCAAAAATAATTACAGAAAATAATCAACAATTTATTATTTTACCTAATGAATATTATTTGCCAGGAAATGAAGTTTATATCACAAAAATTGGCAATACAATAGTGTTAACTCCCCAAAATAATCCTTGGGAATCTTTATTTAATAGCTTAGAACTATTTTCTGAAGATTTTATGGAGGATAGAGATCAATTAAATTTACAAGTAAGAGAGGATTTATTTGAATGAAATATTTACTAGATACTAATATATGTATTTATTTGATCAAAAAGAAGCCTTTCAAGGTTTTTGAAAAATTCAAAAATATCGAACCGGGTGATATTGGAGTTTCTTCTATTACTGTGGCAGAATTGAAGTATGGAGTTTATAAAAGTCAACATTTAGAAAAAAATAAAGTTGCGCTGACTCAGTTTTTAATTCCTCTAGAAATTGTTTCTTTTGATGTTAATGCCACAGTTATTTATGGTCAAATTAGAGCTAATCTAGAGAGAGAAGGAATGATTATTGGTGCAATGGATATGTTAATAGCTGCACAAGCAGTCGCTTTGGATTTAATACTAATAACTAATAATATCAAAGAGTTTACCCGTGTTCCTAATCTGAAGTTAGAAAATTGGATAGACTAAAAATTTTGCTCGTTCTATCGGGATGATGTGGCTTAAAAATAATGAATCTCAAATATCTATTAAAAACAAAAATACCATGTTTGTCCAGGAGATTCTTTGTTATAATAGTCTTCGTTATCCAAACTTACTTAAGACGTAAATACTATGAGTGATCTGATTCGCATTATTTGTGCTATCTTTTTGCCTCCCCTTGGTGTTTTTCTACAAGTTGGGTTAGGCAAAGATTTTTGGATTAATTTATTGTTAACTATTTTTGGTTTCTACATTCTTGGTGTTGTTCACGCTGTTTGGGTGATTTCTAAAAAATAAGTTAGTTTACCTAGACAGTTTTCTATAACAATTTAACCCTTTTATGGTTAGTCTATGCTGCAACTTGAGAATCTAAATATTCAGATAGATCTTAACTCTAAACAGTTAAGCTATACAAACAAAGGTTGCCTACGCAACCTAGAATTTAGTCCGCGCAGGCGGACTTAGTCTTTATAGGATCAGACTTGAGTCTGTCATTAATTATTAATTTAGCATAGTTTGTCCGATAGAACCAGGAATCTATTAAAATTTCACATAACAACTTTAGGAATGAGAATTTGACCAGTTTCTCCTAACACTATCTCACCCATTCCTAGAAACTTTTCTCCTTCCTCATGAACTCGTACAATTTGAGGAACAGAAACACCATTAAAAGACGGATAGGCAATTTTTTGTCCTTGACACCATCTTTGTCCTTGTATTTCTAATAAGCTGACACCTATTAAATGTTTTAATCCTAATTCTGGAGAAATTGGGGTAAAATTTCCTTGTTCAACCTCAATTTTTAATTGTTCTAAACTAACACTATCAGATAATTTCATTCCACAGCTTTCTGTCCGTTCTAAACCCGCTAAAGTTCCCCCTACTTGCAGCTTTTCTCCTAAATCTCTAGCGATCGCTCTAATATACGTCCCTGGGCCACAATAAATCAAGACCTCTAATTCTCCGAATTCCCCTGGATACCAATTTAAAACATCAATTTTAGTAATTTCGACTGTTCTTACTGGGACTTCTACGGTTTTACCCTGTCTTGCTAACTCATATAATCGTTTTCCTCCCTGTTGAATCGCACTATAAGCGGGGGGTATTTGTTCAATTTTGCCGATAAATTCGCATAAAAACGGTTTAATGTCTTCTGAAGTTAAATTAGGAGTCGGTTGACATTGAATTACTTCTCCTTCAAGATCATCTGTCGTAGTTTGTGTACCAAAGCGAATTATAGCCCGATAAGCCTTATTTTCTGGCAAAAACTGCAAAAGACGAGTCGCTTTACCAACTGCGATCGGTAATACTCCTGTTGCCAAAGGATCAAGCGTTCCCCCGTGTCCAACCTTCTTAATTCTTAACAATCTTCTCACTTGCGCGACACAATCATGAGATGTTAAACCTAATGGCTTATTTAAGGCGATAAATCCGAACATTTTACCTAATTAGCTTAATTTATTGCACCTAAAATTCCCCTACGGGTGTTTTTTTTGCCCAAATTTCAGGTTATAACCAATATATTAAATAAACCCGCCCCTACACTTAAAATTCTTGTACGGGTGTTTTTTTGCCCAAATTTCAGGTTATAACCAGTATATTAGATAAACCCGCCCCGTAACCCATCATTTATCAAATTTTGGTGATGGGTTACGCTGCGCTAACCCATCCTACAAGTTTTATCTAATATGATAAACTTAAAGATAAATAAAGTTTTGTAACAAACCGTGACAGCAATTTTGCAACCTAATCATAACAATACTGTAACCGATCAATGGCACGCTCTAGATCTAATTTGGCAGGGTGATGAAACAAATGTTAAACAAGGACTCCCTCATCATCAATTATCCCCTGCTTGGCAAATATTATTATTGGGGGATGGTTCCCCAACACGCTATTTACAGTTATTAACCACCGAAAAAACGGAAGTAGATCTCATTGATATGTCTACCATTGGGAAAAACAATGATGGGGCCCCTAATCAAGTAGATATTATATCGGAACCTCGCTTAAGACGGCAAGTTTGGTTACGAACAGCATCGGGACAAAGACTCGCTTATGCTGCGTCTTGGTGGGATGCAAATCATGTGGATGACTATTTACAAAATCGTTCTTTACCTATCTGGGAGAGTCTTTCACGGTTACATACGGAATTATATCGGGATATTCAAGGCATTTATTATGGTCATTCTCTCGCATTAGAAAAGGCATTTCAAGAAAAAGGGCCATTTTGGGGACGACATTACTTATTTTGGCATGATCGCAAACCTTTAACCCTCATATATGAGGTTTTTTCTCCCTATTTACGCAAGTATTTAGGAAAAATGAGCGAGTCTAATCACTTATAAATTAATTGTAGGGGTCAACGGCCGTTGACCCTTACCTTTGTTAAACAAATTGTAATTACCCTTGATCTTCCCTGATTCTATGTTTAAGATCCTATATGAATTATTAATCGTCTGTAAATCATTAACTTAAACACTATGATGACATTATTAAGAAAAGTGAGTCGTTTAGCTGCCATTTTACCCCTACCTGTGGGTTTATTCGTCTTGGCATTGCCCCCTTCTTCAGTTTATGCTAATAGTGATTGGAATCAGTTTGATGTGTGTATCCAGGAGATGGCTATTCATGGGGTCTCTAGAGATAAAGCTGCCACTGCTTGTGCAGATGCGTTAATTCCTAAAGAATTATCTGAATGTGTTTCTATGATTTATGCAGCAACTCGTATTCCAGGGGAAAAAGTGATGTTAGCTTGTTATCAAGTCAGACGGCCTATTGATTTAGGAAATTGTGTGGCCGATGTTTATAATGGTATTCCAGCAATTTCGAGATCAGAAGCTAATTCTGAAGCAAAAGAGTCTACTTTATTAAGTTTATTAAATTCTTGTCGTCTGAGTTTAAGACCTGGTTTTTATTCTGAATGTGTTATTGCTACAAGTCGAGGTGTTCCTGATATGACTCCTGTTAAAGCATTAGATACTTGTCTAGCAGCAGAAGATTTTCCTCGTGATTTATTTCCCTCTTATGAACAGTAATAACTATAGCAATCCTATTTGATTTGTGAGAAAATAGAACTTCTGTTTTTTAACATACAAATGCAAATTATCATAGCGGGTTTAAGTGGCTTATTAATGGGGTTATCAACTGCCCCATTTTCTCTGTTTTATTTAGCTTGGATAGCGTTAATTCCTCTGTGGTTTTTGATATTTTATCAAGAAAATAAAGTAAAGTTCACGATAAAATCTTTTATTTTTAATGAAAAAACTTTAATAGCTTTTATTTGGGGTTTAGCTTATCATGGCTTTGCTATTTTTTGGATTACGGGAATCCATCCTATGACTTGGATGGGTGTTCCTTGGTTAGCAAGTTTATTAATTGCTATTTTTTGTTGGTTATTTATTTCTATTTGGGGTGCTATATTAGTTGTAACTTGGTCTATTTTAATTCGTTTTTTGGATTTAGGTAAACCTGGAAAATTATGGTTAAAATCTCCTTGGTTTAAGTCTGTTTCCCGAATTATATGGGGAGTCGCTATTTGGTGTTTTTTAGAATGGTTTTGGAGTCAGGGGGCTTTATGGTGGACTTCCCTATCTTATACTCAAAGTCCTCATAATTTAGCTATTTTACAACTTAGTAAATTCTCTGGCTATTCAACTATAACGGCAAGTATTATTGTAGTGAATGCTTTAATAGCAGAAGGTCTTATATTATATCACAATAATCATAAAAATATTCGTCAGTCTATTATTTTTTTAATAACTTCTTTGAGCCTATTTATAGGTTTACATTTACTCGGCTCATTTTTATATAATACTCCTTTTATTAACTCCGATAAAACAGCGATTAAAGTAGGTATTATTCAGGGAAATATTCCCAATACTATTAAATTGTATCCTGAAGGATGGCGTAGGGCGATTGAAGGTTATACAAAAGGTTATGAAAAATTAGCAAATCAAGGGGTTGACCTAGTAATTACTCCAGAAACTGCGTTACCTTTTGATTGGAATTATATTGTTAATAATAGCTCGTTTTATCCAGCAATTATCAAGAAAAAAGTACCTGTATTATTAGGTGCATTTGGGTTTAAAAATGGGAGTTATACAAATAGTTTATTCTCGATAGATAAATATGGTCAAATATTAAGTCGCTTTGATAAAATAAAATTAGTTCCTTTGGGTGAATATATTCCCTTTGAGAATATTTTAGGTAAAATTATTGATCGACTTTCTCCCTTAGATAGTCATTTAATAGCAGGTAAAACCGATCAAATCTTTAAGACTTCTTTCGGTCAAGCTATAGTAGGAATTTGTTATGAATCAGCTTTTAGTGAACATTTTCGCCGTCAAGCAAAAGCAGGAGGAGAATTTATTGTTACTGCTTCTAATAATGCTCATTATAGTCAAATAATGCCCGCTCAACATCATGCTCAAGATGTTATTAGAGCGATTGAAACTGATAGATGGATAGCCAGAGTAACTAATACGGGATATTCTGGTATTGTTAATCCTCATGGACAAAATTTATGGATATCTGATATTAACACTTATGAAGTACATCAAGATATAATTTATACAAGAGATACTCAAACTTTATATGTTAAATTTGGTGATTGGTTGACTTTTTTATTATTAGGATTAGGTGGTATTTTATGGGGAATAAAGATGTTATAAAGCTTGTTGTTAATCATTAACAATCTTTAAATTATTGATGGACAAATAATCTTTTAAGCTAACTGTAGCATCTGTGGAGTTGGTAAAGGTTTATTCACTTGATTATAAGCATATATTAAATCCTCTAAAACTTCTTTAGCATTTTCAAGAGCTTCTTCATAGGTTTTCCCGTGAGTTCGAGCATATTTACCCCATTCCGGTAAACTGGCAATATATGAACTATCTTCCTCAGACCATTGAATTAAAATGCTATACTTCATGATTCATCCCCTTGTTCTAATTGTTCTAATTCTTTAACTGCTGCTAGGACATCTTTTTCTTGATAAGGTTGGGCATCTTTACTATCTTTACCAGAAAGGACTACAGGATTTATTATAAGGGGATGAACCCAGTAAGAATGACTGCCTTTTCCCCGTTTAGGTAAGAGTGTAAATCCTGCTTTTTGTAATATTTGTTTTAATTCTCTTATCTTTTTTGGCATCTTATAATCCTAACATATTTGGTCTGTATTATCCACTTTTCCAGATATATTTGATAATCTTCCCATTAAATCATTACCTCATTATTTCCGTGCTTAGTCTGAACATTAAATTAATAATTCGTAGGGTGGGTTAGACACGGCTATAATTTTGAGAAAAAACTAATAAATTTTAATTCGCGTCGTAACCCACCATCTTAATTTTTTATCATACCGTAACGCACTAAAATTAACTAGTTTAGGTGCGTTACGCTGCGCTAACACACCCTACTGGAGTGAGATTTGTTGGGTTTCGTTCCTCAACCCAACCTACTACTGCCAATGGGTAAATTTTGAGGCTTAAATAAAGAGGAGTTAATTGCCATTTCTAACTGGGATGCTAAACTAATTAAAGTAAGTTCATCTGCTGGTTTTCCTATTAATTGAATCCCTACAGGTAAACCGTTTTCATCTTGGGTTACAGGTAAACTAATAGCAGGTAAACCACTGGCATTAAAGGCTGGACAAGGAGCCACCCAATTGATAATATTGGTTAAAGTTTCTTCTGGGGATAAATTGGCCCATGCCCCAACTTTTATCGGTTGATGTAAATAAACAGGCAACAATAACACATCAAACTGATCAAAAAAAGCAACTAATTGACGGGAAAAAATCTGCATTTGATGCACTGCTTGTAAATAGTCTCCAATGGTTCCCGCTTGTTCTTTTAACCAACAATTCATCGAACTTAACGCTTCATCTGGAAGTCTAGCCGCATTCACTCCCGCTTGCCAAATTCGTGTAAATGGCTTAATTAAGGGTTCAACATTTGGATAATGTACTTCTAAATGATGCCCCATTTCTTCTAATAATTTAGCTGCCTTTTGTACCGCATCTTTAACAATAACTTCAGTCTCATTAAAGGGAGGAAGGGTATCAGAAAAAGCAATTTTAAGAGGCGTAGAAATCTGTTGAGTCGCCGCTAAAAAAGAAATTTCCGGATCAGGCAACCAATAAGGATCACCCGTAATATAACCTGACATGACATCCAATAAAGCCGCCCCATCTGCTACAGTACGGGTTAAGGGGCCATTAACAGAAATACCACTTTGATAGTCTCCCACAGGGGCATGAGAAACCCTTCCTTTTGCGGGTTTTATGCCCACCAAGCCACAACAAGCAGCCGGGCCACGAATTGACCCACCACCATCAGAACCTTGGGCTATGGCGCATAAACCTGCGGCTACGGCAGCAGATGATCCCCCACTCGATCCTCCTGATGTATAATCTAAATGCCAAGGGTTACGGGTGGGGAGAAATCCTGGGGGTTCTGTGTAAGGAAATGAGCCTAATTCGGAGGTGGCGGTTTTCCCTAAAATAATACATCCTGCCCCTTTTAGACGCATTACTATCCCATCATCATATGTAGCGATATTATTTTTCAAGGCAGCTACTCCATAGGTTAAGGGCATTCCTGCTACAGCGTTGAGATCTTTAATAGCAGTGGGAACGCCAAAAAAGGGAGGTAAATGATTAATATTTGGGGTATTTGCTAATTGTTCCGTTTTGTTTTTAGCATCATTTAGGGCAGTTTCGGCCGCAACATGGAAAAAACTACCTAATTGGGGGTCATATTGTTCAATCCGATCTAGATAAACTTGGGTTAATTCTAAGGGGGAAATCTGGCGATCGCGGATTGATTTAGCTAAGGTTAAGGCGGGGGTAAATGCTAAGTCAAGGGAATTCATGCCTTATTGGTGATGTTGAACGTTAAACCCAATTTTACCCTGTGTTATCAGTAGTGATATTTCTATTAATCTGATTCTCTAGAGAATTGTTATATTAAGAATTAATAAGCAATTCTGTCCAAAAATTTGACACAATTGAAAGTATGTCCAAGATGGCTCAGAGCGAATCTACCTCACCTGCTTTACCAAGCCTAGCTATGTCTAATCCTAACCAATCCACCTCTAAACGAAGATCTTGGCCCTTAATTTTCGGGTTACTCATTGTAATAGCGGGGGCCGGTTGGGGCGGAAATTGGTGGTTAACCAGTCGTAATAACTCAAATTCTAACCCTGGTGCCTTAGCAAAAGAACCCCCACCCGCTTCAGTCAAGTTAATGACGCTGACAAAGGGAGTCATTGAGAATACCTCAGAAGTAGTAGGAACCGTTGAAGCTAAAGATGCTATCACCCTCAAACCAGAAATAGACGGGCGAATTAGTGATATTTTGGTTAAAGAAGGCGATCGCATTCAAAAAGGACAAACTCTTATACGCTTAGATAGTAGTGATTGGGATGCCGAATTATATCAAGCCCAAGCCCAATTAGCAACTACTCAAGCCCGTTTAGCCGAACTTCAAGCCGGAAACCGTCGAGAAGATATTGACGAAGCGATCGCCCGTCTTAATGAAGCCAAAGCCCGTTTAGCCAATGCCACTAGGGGAAGTCGTCCCGAAGAAATTGCTCAAGCCCAAGCCCAATTAACTTCTGCGATCGCTGAAGCAGAATTAGCTCAGCAACGAGTAGGACGCTATGAGCAACTTAAAGAACAAGGGGCCATCTCAGCCGATCAATATCAAGAATATAACACCCAGTCCCGTAGTGCAACGGCTGCTGTAGAGGAAGCTAAAAGTCGCCTCAGTCAACTGCAAAAGAGTCGGGGATCTGATATTGATGAATTAGCCGCAGCAGTAGAACGAGAGTCCCAAAATGTCCGACGACTGCAAAATGGCCCCCGTTTAGAAGTTATTGCCCAGGCTAAAGCTGAAGTAGCAGAAGCTAGGGCTAAAGTGCGTATTGCCCAGGTAAACCTCAATAAAACTCAAATTTTGGCTCCAATTTCGGGCATGATTGGGGATATGCCTATTGAAGTGGGAGATTATGTTAATGAAGGAGATACTTTAACCACCCTCACAGAAAATAATGTTTTAGAACTTAACTTATCTATTCCTTTAGAAAAAGCTTCTGAGTTACAGTTAGGTTTACCTGTAGAATTGTTAGATACTCAAGGAAAAGCGACTGCTACAGGAACCATCAGTTTTATCTCTCCTGATGTCACTTCTAATTCTCAATTAATTGTAGCTAAAGCAACTTTTACAAATATCAACAGGGAACTCCTTAACCGTCAATTTGTACGAGCTAAAGTTATTTGGGAAAAACGTCCTGGCATTTTAATTCCAGCGACTGCAGTATCTCGTATTGGCGCACAAACCTTTGTTTTTGTGGCTCATCCCAAGGACAAATCTAAATCAGAAACTCCCCAATTTATTGCTCAACAAAGACAAGTAGAATTAGGCAGTTTACAAGAAAATAACTATCAGATATTAAAAGGAGTAAACGCTGGAGAAAAAATAGTTACGGCCGGAATTCTTAGCCTTAGAGATGGTGCGCCTATTCAACCCCTGCCCTAAATTATGAATTATGAATTATGAATTATGAATTATGAATTATGAATTATGAATTATGAATTATGAATTATGAATTATGAATTATGAATTATGAATTATAAGTACCTGGACAAAAATAAATGATGTCATTGCGAGGGGGTTATTCAGTTATCGGTTATCTGTTAAAAGTTTTGATAATTGTTCACTGTTTACTGTTCACTGGTTTAACTCCCCTATCCCAACTTCTATCTTACTAAACTTACGGATACTCACCGCATAAAATCATGAACTTTGTTGATTTTTTTATCAAACGCCCTGTTTTTTCAAGTGTCTGCGCCCTAATTATTCTACTAGTGGGAACTATTAGTCTTTTTACCCTTCCTATTGATCGTTTTCCTGATATTACTCCTACCAGAATTCAAGTTACCGCTAACTATAGCGGTGCTAGTGCCGAAGTAGTTGAAAATGCTGTTACCTCTATTTTAGAGCGACAAATTAACGGGGTTGAAGGACTTAAATATATCACATCAAGTAGTAGTAACAGTGGAACCAGTAGTATTACAGCTACCTTTGATAGTTCACGGAATAAAGATTTAGCCGCAGTTGATATACAAAATCAGGTGTCTATTGTTCAATCTCAACTACCCGTAGATGTGCAACGTACAGGTATAGAAGTTAGCAAAGAATCTAATAATATTTTATTAGGAATTGGGCTATTTAGTGACAATAATCGTTATGATAATGTCTTCTTGAGTAATTACGCTGATCGCTATCTGCTTGATGCCTTAAAACGGGTTAAGGGGGTGGGTAATGTGCGGATTTTTGGGGAACGTCGCTATGCTATGCGTCTTTGGCTTGATCCTAACCGTTTAGCTAGTCGAGGAATAACTACTCAGGATGTAGTTACGGCTTTGTCTGAACAAAATCTGCAAGTGGGGGCAGGCAAAATTGGGGCAGAACCTGCTATCCCAGGACAAGAATATCAGTTAGACTTACGAGCAATTAGCCAGTTAACTGATCCGGCTCAATTTGATAACCTTCTGCTTAAAACCGATGAAAATGGGGCTTTAGTTCGGTTTAAAGATGTGGGACGCACCGAATTAGGGGCCCAAGATTATAGTTCCTTTCTGCGTTTTCGGGGGCAAGAAGCGGTAGGAATGGGAATTTATCCCTTAACAGGTGCTAATTCCCTTGATGTTGCCCATCGGGTCAAAAAAGAAATGGAAAGACTCGTCGAGTTTTTCCCACCTGACTTAGAATATGCGGTCGCGTTTGATACAACTGAATTTGTCGAGGAATCTTTAGCAGAAGTGGTTAATACTCTGTTAATGTCCATTTTCTTAGTTATTCTCGTTATTTTAATCTTTTTACAAAATTGGCGTACTACTTTAATTCCTGCCCTCACTATTCCTTTAGCTTTAATTGGAACGTTTGCCTTTGTTAAAGTCTTTAATTTTTCCATCAATAGTTTAACCCTATTTGGCTTAACCTTAGCGACAGGAATGGTAGTGGATGATGCCATTATCGTAGTTGAGCAAATTAGTCGTTACATTGAAGATCAAAATATGTCCCCCCAAGAAGCCGCTAGTAAGGCGATGGGAGAATTATTTGGGGCGGTTATCGCTACTTCTTTGGTGTTAATGGCCGTATTTATTCCTGTCGCCTTTTTTCCAGGAACAACCGGGGCTTTGTATCAACAATTTGCCTTAACTATTGCTTTTTCTATTGCTATTTCTACCTTTTTAGCTATAACTCTAACCCCTTCATTATGTGCTTTATTGTTGCGTAAAGGACAAAAATTTCCAGGTTGGATAGGCTTTATTTTTGCTCGTTTTAATGATTTTTTAGAAGTTGTCACACAACAATATCGGCGATCGCTATTTGGTTTATCTCGCTTTAGAAGTGTAGTCATTGGGATCTTTATTTTGTTGTTAGGGGTGACGGTTTGGATGTATTTAAAAGTTCCGACGGCATTTACACCAGAAGAAGATCAAGGCTTTTTTATTACCATTATTCAAGCTCCTGAAGGTGTATCTCTGCAATACACCAGTAAAGTGATGAGCAAGGTGGAAAAAGCTATCTTAGAAGAGCCTGATGTACGGGCCACCTTTGCTGTAGGAGGATTTGGCTTTGCTGGAAATAGTGCGAATCGAGGGGTCATTTTCACCCCGCTCAAACCCTTTAAAGAACGGCAAGGGCCTCAACATTCAGTGCAAGCGGTTATCGGTAAGTTGTGGGGGAAATTTTCTCAAATTCCTGAAGCCCAAATTATCCCCATTAATCCGCCAGCTATTCGAGGATTGGGCAATTTCGGTGGTTTTGCCTTCCAACTCCAAGATCAACAGGGGACGGGAGACTTGAATGGCTTAGTACAAGTCATGGGGCAATTATTAGGAGCAGCTAACCAAAATCCTGGACTAAACCGCGTCTTTAGTAGTTTTGCTGCTAATAGTCCTCAATTATTAATTGAAGTGAACCGCAATAAGGCTCAAACTTTGCAAGTATCTGTTGATGATATTTTTAGTACGTTACAAACAGCTTTGGGTTCTCGTTATGTGAATGATTTTACCTTACAACAACGAACTTATCGGGTTTATTTGCAAGCTGATCGTCAGTTTCGGGCTAATCCTGAAGATATTAGCAAACTATATGTGCGTTCTGCTAATAATCGTATGATTCCTCTCTCGAATTTGGT
This sequence comes from Aphanothece sacrum FPU1, assembly GCF_003864295.1. Taxonomy (NCBI): domain Bacteria; kingdom Bacillati; phylum Cyanobacteriota; class Cyanophyceae; order Chroococcales; family Aphanothecaceae; genus Aphanothece; species Aphanothece sacrum. The sequence goes on from NZ_BDQK01000017.1 coordinate 314,731, forward strand.
GACAATTACACCTACAACGGGGGCGCAAACTATTAATCATTATAACCTTTTTCGTTCGATTGAAATTAACGGTTCTCCTTCCCCTGGATTTAGTTCAGGACAAGCAATTAATGCGATGGAAACTATTGCTAAACAAATTTTTCCACCTGGGTTTGGTTATGAATGGTCAGGCACTTCTTTAGAAGAAATAGAAGCAGGTGGATTAGCTCCACTTATTTTTGGATTAGGGTTACTGTTTGTGTTTTTGGTGTTGGCGGCTCAATATGAAAATTATGTTGATCCTTTAATTATTCTTTTGTCGGTTCCTCTGGCTATTTTAGGAGCATTAACGGCTCAATTTTTACGGGGATTTGCTAATGATGTTTACTGTCAGATTGGGTTAGTCATGTTGATTGGCTTAGCTAGTAAAAATGCGATTTTAATTGTCGAATTCGCTAATCAATTACGAGAGGAAGGTTTACCCATTATTAAGGCTGCTATTGAGGCTTCTCAAGAACGATTACGCCCCATTTTAATGACTGCTTTGTCTACTTTATTAGGAATTTTTCCCTTAGTAATTGCTACAGGTGCAGGAGCCGGAAGTCGTCAATCTCTAGGAACAGCAGTTTTTGGAGGAATGTTAATTGCTTCTTTTTTGAGCTTATTTATTGTGCCTATTTTATATATTGTTATTAAAATGACAACGGAGAAGTTATTGCCCAGGAAATCATAATGGCTCCCCCTTAAGCTGTCACACATCTAAATTAGTCCTATTCGACTGATGGGGTGATGGTTTGACGGGTTATTTGCGCGCTTTACCAATATACGGTTTAAATGCGTCTTGGCTTATCTATGGTAAAAATGTGTAATAAACGACAATATTATACTAGAGTAGGTTAAATATGGCAATGATTTTGATGATAAACTAATAAGTTTTAAGGCACGTGGGAATCTACCATTTTTCAGATTGTAGCTTACAATCGCAGAGTAATTGTGCGATGAGTTAAATTATACACTAATTTATACATCGCGTTTACACTATCATTTTTATTGCCTATATATAATGATAGAATCACGTAAAATTATGGAGCAAACAATGAATTGTTTTCGACTACCCACATACAAGTTACCTATAAGTTTGGCGATTTATGCCGCTACTATCGCTACTACTGCTGTGAGTTTCGCCTTGATCCCTCAAGGTGATGCTTACGCTTTATCGTTCAAGTATGGGGATGAAGGGGAAGTTAAACAGATTCATAACTTAGACATATCGGGGGTAATGTATAACGTGAAATTTCATTCTTCTACATCATTTAGGGCTTTGTTTGGCTCCAAGAGTATTCCATCTCCGCTCCCAACTTTTTGGAATAACGACTCCGGCGCTGCTACCGCAGCGATGGCTATAATTGACGCTCTCGGTACGGACAAATACACATTTACCGTTCCGTTGTTACCGAGATTTTTGCCAAGTGACTCTTTCTCCCTCCCCGTATCCTTTGATGAGACATTCGGTATGGAAGGAGATATGCCTTTAGCCTATGCTTCGTACTCGGATAAACATCCCACAGACGGCGGCGATGAGTTGGTCTTCGATGAGTTGATACTTCGGTCTTTTTATGTTGGTGAGATACCTGATCTAGGCGTGCCGATAGTTACCCTCACCAAGTCTGTCCCTGAGCCTTTGACCATTGGGGGCAGCCTGCTGGCGGTTCTGGGCGGAGCGGCTTTTCGTCGTAAGCTCAATCTAGCACAAAAGGCGAGTGCGTCGTCAAAACAGGGCAATTGATGGAGCATTCCTTCTTTTAGGTGATTAAACCTAAATGCTATTGCTGTATAGTACTTCTTTGTGTCCCATTATACCGCATAAATGTATCAGCAACGCCAAAATCACAATAGAAAATTTGCCCTTGAGGGGCTTGAATATCTTCTTATACAAAGATTTCAAGCCCCTCAAGGCCTTACTACAAACATTCTACCAAGTCTGAGGTTGAAAATCAGCATCATTAATAATAGTAACAGTATCACCCGAAGGTTTAATCACAAATAATCCTTTTTTATAAGCATAGCGATCTACACCCTCATTAATTTCAATACCTGCCACTGCACCGTAAGCTTGATAGTTTTTATAATGGGGAAAAGCGATTTTAAAACGGGTTAATTTTTCTAAAAACTCATCTACATCATCTTGAGATAATCTAGATTTACATTCCACTAAAACGACATCGGTATCATCAACTGCAAGTATATCAATTTCCATTGCCATCCCTTGACGTTTAACTCTAGCGCGAGGGTAAACTTCTTTAATATCAATTCCTTTTTCCTGAAAAAGACGTAAAACCGCAGGTTCTACTAATTCTTCTACAAACCTTCCCCATCGGGTAGTAAGACTATCTACAGCTTTGCTGGTTCGTTCTACTGTACGCTTAAGTTCTGCCATGCTGTGATCGCTTTCTAACTTAGATTGAGCCAAAATACTTTCTATTTCTGCTCTATGGCGATCATATTCTGTCTTAGATTCAGCAGCACGACGATCATATTCTGCCTTAGATTCAGCAGCACGACGGTCATATTCTTCAGCAGAAGTGCGAAATAATTGGTAAATATCTTCAATAGTTACAGGTTCACTCATATATCTAAAATCTAGAACATTCTCCCTTATTCTAGCAATTGGTTTAAGAATCCCGACGAGAGCAAAAGGGCAAAACCACGAGAAATATTAAGAATTATGTAAATAACTTGACAAGCTGAATTTAATAATTGAGAACAAATCAAATATATTTAATCTCGCCTAAATCATTAATAAAAATGGACTAACCTACAGATAAAGATAAAATAAACTCACTGATTTTTTCCATTAAAGGCAATAGATAATAAGGACGAGTTGTCTGAGTATTTATAACAATAACTCTAATACTGCGATTAGCTAAATTTTGCTGATAGGGTAAATTTTTATCGGCTGTAATAAAAGCATCAAAAGGATAATTTTCTGCTAAATCAAGAATTTCTTTGTCTTTCAACCCTCTCCATCCCACATCATAAACATTCAAAACCGAATGACCCTGTGCTAAAAAAGGTTGCTTCAGTTTTTTACTTAAAAGATTCTCATCTAGCAATATAAGCATCTGTTTGACGTTCTTGGTCAATAATCAACTTACCCGCATTTTCTAAAACCTTAATCGCTTGGCTTTCTAGATAGGGAAAATCATTAATAAATTCAGTCAATCCCTCCTCACCTTCTAAATAATCAAAAAACGTTTGCAAAGGTACGCGACTTCCTACAAATACAGGCATTCCACTCATGATTTCTGGATCGCGGTGAATAATACCTTGACTTTCTAATAAATTATTGAGTTTCATAATTTGCTCACTAATGAGTTTCTCTTCTTACTATAGCGGAACTAAAACATTTTACCAAGTCTGAGGTCGAAAGTCGGCATCATTAATAATAGTAACAGTATCACCCGAAGGTTTAATTACAAATAATCCTTTTTTATAAGCATAGCGATCTACACCTTCGTTAATTTCAATACTTGCCACTGCACCGTAAGCTTGATAGTTTTTATAATAGGGAAAAGCGATTTTAAAACGGGTTAATCTTTCTAAAAACTCATCTACATCATCTTGAGATAGTCTAGATTTACATTCCACTAAAACGACATCGGTATCATCAACTGCAAGTATATCAATTTCCATTGCCATCCCTTGACGTTTAACTCTAGCGCGAGGGTAAACTTCTTTAATATCAATTCCTTTTTCCTGAAAAAGACGTAAAACCGCAGGTTCTACTAATTCTTCTACAAAACGTCCCCATCGGGTAGTAAGACTATCTACAGCTTTGCTGGTTCTTTCTACGGTACGTTCAAGTTTGGCCATGCTGCGATCGCTTTCTAGCTTAGATTGAGCCAAAATACTTTCTATTTCTGCTCTATGGCGATCATATTCTGTCTTAGATTCAGCAGCACGACGGTCATATTCTTCAGCAGAAGTGCGAAATAATTGGTAAATATCTTCAATAGTTACAGGTTCACTCATATATCTAAAATCTAGAACATTCTCCCTTATTCTAGCAATTGGTTTAAGAATCCCGACGAGAGCAAAAGGGCAAAACCGCGAGAAATATTAATAATTATGCAAAATACTGGTTCTATTAAAAACGAAGTCCGACGAGCGCGGACGCTCATTGTAGGTTGCGTAGGCAACCTTTGTTTGTATAGCATAAGGCTTTAGCCTTTTATTCATTATTAATAGGAGTTACGCACTCAGAACCGAAAACCAGGATTTTGCGTCATTGCGAATGGATTATAGTATTAAACCCCTACAAAAGCGAATCGCCATGTCTAGAGAATCCTTGGGGTACGTGGTGCGTTAGGGAACGCACCCTACTTATATTTTATCGGGGTTAATGCCAAGGGATCTAAGTTTTTCAGGTATCGCCTAATTTTTGATAGCGACCTAAAGCTATTAATGGGAAATAATGACGATAGAGATGATAGCGAATATAAAAATGACGGGGAAACCCTGTTCCAGTAAACTCTCCTTCTTCCCAAGTTCCTTGAATATTTTGAGTGTTTAACAGATAGTTAATACCTCGTTTTATTGCCTCTTTAGGTAAATTTTTTAAGGCTTCTCCTGCGTCTAATAATCCAATTAATGCCCAAGCAGTTTGAGAAGCAGTACTATTTCCTTTTCCTTTAAGGTTAGGGTCATTATAACTGCGACAAGTTTCTCCCCAACCACCATCACTATTTTGACAGCTAAGTAACCAGTTAACCCCTTTTTCAAGTTGAGGACGATGTTTGTCTATTTCCATCACCGCTAAAGCAGATAATACCCCACTGGTTCCATAAATATAATTGACTCCCCATCTTCCAAACCAACTGCCATCTTTTTCCTGTTCTTGGTATAAGTAATTGAGGGCTTTTTGAACGCGATCGCTATCTATTTTCAGATGACAAGATCCTAACATTTCTATTACCCTGGCGGTAACATCGGCACTATTAGGATCAATCATAGCTTTTAAGTCTCCATAAGGAATCTCATTCAACCAATTTTGATCATTATTAACATCAAATGCGGCCCAACCTCCAGGTTTACATTGCATGGTTTCTATCCATTGAAGACAGCGATCAATGGCTGCTTTTTTCCGTTCTTCATCGGGTATTTTTATGTTATTAAGTGCCATTACAACTACCCCAGAATCGTCGATATCGGGATAAAAACGGTTAACAAATTCAAAAGCCCAACCGCCTGGTTTTCCAGTCTTATTTTTAATGGCCCAATCCCCATATTCTAAGCATTGTTTATCTAATAACCAATTACCACCTTTAACTAAAGAGAAATGATCTTTAGGTAAACCTGATTCTGTCAATGCACGTATAGCCCATGCGGTATCCCATACGGGAGAAACACAAGCTTGTACTCGATAGGTATCTTCTTCTTCTATGGAAAAGCGATCAATTGCTTCAAATCCTCGTTGAACAGAAGGATCAGCAACATTATAATTTAAGACCCGAAAAGCGATTAAAGAATTGACCATGGGGGGCATAATTCCGCCCCAATCTCCGCTTTCTTGTTGATGATTTAATACCCATCTTTCTGCCGCTTTAAGACTTTTTTTGCGGAGGGGAACTAAATCAAGTGTTTCAGCTAATTTAAATACTTTATCGAAAATTAAAAAGATATCACCCCAATTGTTATTACGAGGTAAATTATACTTGACATTTTCTACCCCTTCTGCATACAATTCATTGAGATTAAATATAGGATCTACTGAAAAAACGGGCTTATCATTAAAGACAATTAATAGGGGAACTGTACTTTCTCTAGCCCAACTTGCCATTTCATAGATAGTGAAAGGAAAGTTATCAGGCAATAGCATAATCCAAGAGGGAATAGACGGTATTCCCTTCCAGTCATAACAACCAATTAAGGCTAAATGAAACTTAGTAAAAATGCGAGTTTTACTAATACCACCTTTGCTAATAATAAAGTCTTTAGCGCGAATTAAAGCGGAGTCATTTTGAGGAACTTCTAATAAACGTAAAGCCATATAAGCTTCGACTGAGGTACTAATATCTCCTCCGTCTCCAGAAAAAAGTTCCCACCCTCCATGTTCTCGTTGTTGATGACGTAAATAATTTTCGATTTTATGCAAGGGACGAGTTTTGTCTGTTCCCCAAATTTTATGCAATAAGACGGTTTCGGCAGTTAGAGTGACATTAGACTCTAATTCTCCCCACCAGTACCCATCGGGATATTGTAAAGATAGTAGATAGTTTTGGCTGGCCGTAATCCCATCGTTAAGGGATAAAGGGTTAGGATTTTGTTCTTTAGTCAGTCTATCTTGGGTCTGCATCAATGATTCCGTTCTACTCCTTGGTATTTCTCTAGGTTAGCAATTAATTCACTAATGAGGACATATACCAGGGAACTCAAGATCCTTAACTACAAGTATATATGTTCGTAAAATCCATATAAATAAATGACATAAAATTGACTAAAAGCTATGATTAGTGCATAATAAAATCTAACCAATTAAAGAAGTTAGGTCATCTGTAAATGAGTAAGATTAAGCTAATCCTTGTTTATTCCCTCTTATTGGTGACTGAAAGCAGTTTTTGAGGAAATTTTATGTTAGATTCCTTTAGCCAAACAGTTTGGCTAGTCCCATTATATGCCTTAATGGGGGCCTTATTGATACTCCCCTGGTCTCCTGGTATTATTCGTCAAACGGGCCCTAGGCCATCCGGTTATATTAGTATTCTGATGACCGTAGTATCTCTCCTTCATAGTATATTTGCGTTGCAAGCAATTTGGCAAAAACCGCCTCAATATTTATCGATAAATTGGTTAGAAACGACCAGTTTAAATATTCCTCTAGATCTAGAAATTTCTACCATTACTGTTGGGGCATTAGTTCTTATTACTGGGTTAAATTTAGCGGCTCAAATTTTCGCTATCGGTTACTTAGAAATGGATTGGGGATGGGCGCGTTTTTATGCATTAATGGCTTTATTTGAGGGGGGGATGTGTTCTTTAGTATTATGTAATTCCCTCTTTTTTAGCTATGTAGTTCTGGAAGTTTTAACCCTGGGAACTTATTTATTAATTGGGTTTTGGTTTAACCAATCTTTAGTAGTCACTGGGGCCAGAGATGCTTTTTTAACTAAACGGATAGGGGACTTAATTTTATTAATGGCCGTGGTGACCTTATTACCGTTGGCCGGAACTTGGAATTATAATGACTTAGCCGTTTGGGCCCATACATCCCTTGTTGACCCTACCATTGCCAATTTACTCTGTTTAACTTTAATTGCCGGCCCTGTGGGCAAATGCGCTCAATTTCCCCTACATTTATGGTTAGATGAAGCTATGGAAGGCCCCATACCTGCTACCATTCTACGGAATGCCTTAGTCGTCTCTACAGGGGCCTGGATATTAGTTAAATTACAGCCTGTTTTAGCCTTATCTCCCCTAGCATTAACCGTAATGGTGTCTATTGGGTCTGTAACGGCAATAGGGGCATCTTTAATAGCGATCGCTCAAATTGATGTTAAACGTTCCCTATCTTACTCTGTAAGTGCTTACATGGGGTTAGAGTTCATCGCCATCGGCACCGGACAAACCGAAACGGCCTTACTATTATTGTTAACCTATGCGATCGCTATGGGGTTATTGGTAATGAGTATTGGGGCCATAGTTTTCAACAATATTAGTCAAGATTTGACTCAATATGGTGGTTTATGGTCACGTCGTCCCATTTCGGGTATTTGTTACCTCGTAGGTGGACTCACTTTAGTCGCTTTTCCTCCCTTGGGTGGGTTTTGGCCCTTGCAACAACTCGCAGACGGATTAGCCTCCGTTTCTCCTCTATTATTGGGGGTGTTACTGTTAGTCAATGGGTTAACGGCCTTTAGTGTCACCCGTGAGTTTAGTATCATTTTTGGCGGACAACCTAAACCCATGACGGTACGTTCTCCTGAAGGTTTATGGCCTTTGGTAGTACCGGCCACAGTGGTAATGGGAGTTGCCGTACATTTGCCGATTTTATTCTTTAAATGGGAAATATTGTCTGAATGGGCTACGATTAATCTATCTAGTACGGGGCTTCTGATATTATCGACTGTGGCGGGTATTAGTGCAGCAGCCTTTGTGTATTTAGGCGATCGCATTTCTAAGCCAGTTAAACTTAACCCCCAATGGTTGCAAGATTTCTTTGCTTATGATTTGTATACACCGCAATTATATCGTATTACTATTGTAGCTGCGGTTGGTATTATTTCGGGTTTAGTTAATTGGTTTGATAAATTCATTGTAGATGGGATAGTTAATTTCGTGGGACTGGCCACGCTTTTTGGTGGACAAGGATTAAAGTATAATGTGTCAGGACAAGGACAATTTTATATTTTTACCATGTTTCTTGGACTAGCTTTATTAGTCTCTATTCTGTTTTTCCCTCTCTTGTCTTAATTGTTTCTTGCTTTCTTACTCATCATTGTTTACACTTTGATTTAATCAATTGTTAGGAGTTTTTCATGAATTCAGATTCTTCCAAATTTGATCTATCTCGTCGTAATCTCATCAAGTACGGTGGTGGTTTCATCGGTACAGGACTATTAGCTGCAGCTATCGGTACAGAAGCTTTAACCCCTTCTCCTGTGGTTGCTCAAAATGATATGACCCCTGATCAAGCTTTAGCAAAATTAATGGAAGGTAATAAACGTTTTACCGCCATGAAAAGCAAAAATCCTAATCAAGATATAGTGCGTCTAAAAGAAGTAGCTAAAGGACAAAAACCCTTTGCTGCTGTGTTGAGTTGTGCTGATTCGAGAGTGCCAATAGAAATCGTTTTTGATCAAGGTTTAGGGGATGTCTTTGTTTGCCGCGATGCAGGAAATATCGCCATTAAAGAAGAAGTGGGCAGCTTAGAATTTGGAACCTTAGTGTTAGGAGCTAAGATATTATTAGTCATTGGTCATGAAAGTTGCGGAGCAATTATTGCTGCCATGAAAGGAGGTAATTTTCCTGGTTCTATTGGCAGTTTTATAGACGAAATTCAGCCTGCAATTACAGAATTCAAAGGCAAACAAGATGACGTAAATGCTGTCAGAAAAGCAACAGAAGCTAATGTTTTACATCAAGTAAACATTTTAAAAAGATCTCCCGTCCTATCTGATTTAATAGCTAACAATAAGCTTAAAATTGTTGGGGCTTATTATGATTTAGATACAGGAAAAATCACCGTAGTCAGTTAAAATTCACTGTCAGTTTTCAAATGGTTTAGGAATAATAAAATGCTCAGTGCTTTACTAATTTTACCAATCGTAGGGGCGGCAATTGTCGGATTTTTGCCTCTGACATCAGATGGCACAAAAACACGCCAGATAACCCTATTTTTTACGGGTTTATCCTTCATTTGGAGTCTTATTCTCCTCAAACAATTTAATCCCAATACTCCTGGATTTCAGTTTGCAGAATACCTACCTTGGGCAGATTCCATCGGTTTAAGCTACACTGTAGGCATTGATGGAATCTCACTTCCTTTACTAATTCTTAATAGTTTTCTCACAGGATTTGCTATTTTCAGTATCGGAGAAAACGTAGAGCGTCCCCGTCTTTATTATTCCTTAATACTATTAAGTAATGGGGGAATTGCTGGAGCATTAATGGCACAGAATCTACTTTTATTTGTGCTATTTTATGAATTAGAATTAATTCCCTTTTACCTAATGATTGCGATTTGGGGAGGAGAAAAACGAGGCTATGCTTCTACTAAATTCCTTATTTATACTGCCCTCTCAGGATTATTAGTATTAGCAGGATTTCTCGGCATAACTTTTTTAAGTGGGTCAGCTAACTTTGATTATCTTTCCATTCACTTAGAACAGCTTTCTCTCAACACCCGTTTAATTTTATTAACCTTACTTTTAGTAGGGTTTGGTATCAAAATTCCCTTAGTTCCTTTACATACATGGTTGCCAGATGCTTATACAGAAGCATCACCCGCCGTTACCATCCTTTTAGGGGGAATTTTCGCCAAATTAGGAACCTATGGCTTAATTCGCTTTGGTTTACAACTGTTTCCTGAAACTTGGTCTCTCATGGGTTCTGGTTTAGCTATCATTGGTACGATTAGTGTACTATATGGAGCTTTAAGTGCGATCGCCCAAAAAGACATCAAACGGATGGTTGCTTATAGTTCCATCGGACACATGGGTTATATCTTGGTGGCCGTAGCAGCAGGAACCCAATTAAGCATTTTAGGGGCCGTAACCCAAATGATTAGTCATGGCTTAATTTTAGCCCTTCTTTTCTATTTGGTGGGCATTGTGGAACGCAAAGCAGGAACCCGCGACCTAGACATTCTCAACGGGTTAATGAACCCCATCCGAGGTTTACCTTTGACGAGTGCCTTATTAATTTTAGCAGGGATGGCCAGTGCAGGAATTCCGGGTTTAGTCGGATTTATAGCCGAATTCATGGTATTTCAAGGAAGTTTTACCGTTTTCCCCATTGCTACTTTACTTTGTATCATTGCATCAGGTTTAACGGCTGTTTACTTCGTTATTCTTTTGAACCGTACCTGTTTTGGCAAATTAGACAACAAACGGGCCTATTATCCAAAAGTGTTAGCTATAGAGAATATTCCCGCTTTAATTCTAACTGCAATAATCATCTTTTTTGGTGTTCAACCTAACTATTTAGTCCGTTTAATCGAACCTACAACTAATGCAATGGTAGCTCATTTATCCCCTATTAATCAGTCTCAAATTGCGATTAAACCTTAATAATTAAGGGCTTAATAATATTAAGCCCCTACAAATTTTGTTTCTACATATTGATAAGCCAGGCTAAACTTACAGGATAATCAACAATGACAAGCACTTTAAATTCGACTAAATTACCTCCTTCTAACCATGAATTTGCTGATGTAATTCACCGTTTAGAAGCGGGAGGATCAATGTTACCTGATACACCAGAAAACTTGATGCAAATTATCGGTATTTATAAAGCGTATGCTGTACCGATGGACTTCTACTGGCGCGATCTTTTATACATTGCGGAACGAGTATTTTTAGACCCCCTTCCCTTCTTTAAATATTTCTTACCTCAAGAATATTTAGATCTCCATAATCATTATGCGGGAGATGATGCAGACTTAAGAATTTGGCGAGGACAAGCAACTGCCCATCCTGAATTATTAGAATTTATGGAAAATGGCAAAACTGGCAAAATGTCCAAACTGTTTCATCATCTAAACCATGACCGTATTAACATGGAATTTGCCGAAGCTTGTATGCGGGCCATGTTGTGGCATGGTCGAGATATGGGATGGGGTAAATTTGATTCTTATCTTGACAGTGACGAATACAAAGCAAATGCAGATAAGGCAATTAAAGCCTATTTTAAAGATAATCCTGCTATGTTAAAGCTATATAAATTATTCCCTGATATGTTCTTAGAACAGGTGCGTCAGCTTTCCTATTATTCTAATTTAGGACTATTTTGGGAAGTCATGGCCCCTGTATTTTTTGAGATGTCAGATATTTATGATGAGGGAGGTTTTAAAGGGGTTCCTGATGCCATGAATTTTCTGGTTAATGGTATTTTTGCCATTGCGGGTCGTCCTATTTATCATCATGTTTATATTGGGGAAGAATGTTACGAAATTATCCCTAAATCTAAGGCGTTTACTTGGTTATATGAAGCCGCGTTACCTTACGTTGAAGCCGTATTTTATCGCACAGCACCCTTTAGAGGAACTAAGTCTTATAATGCTCAAGCAAAACAAGTTCCTGATGAACAAAAAGACTTTCACTATGGCATTTTATATGCAGATGTTTTCCCCGTAGGAACTGCGGGAATACCTCCCACATTGTTAATGGATGATATGTATCATTTTCTCCCTGATTACTTGATAAAATATTATCAAGAACATTGTCGTGGGGAAGATGATATCTTGATTCAATTAGGCATTACATTTCAACGTTCCATGTATAATGTAACTTCTGCTGTTATTCAAGCATTGAGAACAGCTTTGTTATATCCTTTAGATGATACAAACCCCAAACATTTACAGAAAAATCGTCAATTTTTTGAAGCACAAATTGATCGGTTTAAACGTCCAGAAGCGCGTTTAAGGGATGTTCAGAACCAAGAATATCGTTAACTGTAGGGTGGGCAATGCCCACCTTTTTAATTTTTAAAAATTAGTACCATTCTCAAAAAATGATCAAGTATCATATCTATTAGGGTCTTTCTTCTGCTTCTGAGTCTCCTCTGATTTTTGTTTGGGCTTTTTGGTCTCTCTGTTACCTTTTTTCTCTTTTTCTTTTGACATAATAATTCTCTAAATTTGGTTAATTTGGTCTAGGTCTAAGGGTTGAGTAAAAATTGTGACTTATGCAAACAACCCTTCTACTGTGTTTCGGAAAGCTATCAACGCATGATTGGTCTCAAAATGATTCAGTTCATCAAGTAACTGATCAGACTTCTCTGGTGTCACAATGGTTTTGACTTCAATGTTTGTGTTATAACCAGCAACATCTCCCATGCGGCTACCATGACTACCCGAACCCTGGGCCGGAATAATCGTATAGCCAGAGACACCGACTATTTGTAGTAGATTTATCAGACGATCCTGTAAATAGGCCTCACAGATGATAGTAAAAAGAATACCCTGGCTAAAAGTTGGGGACATAACAGCCTCCTCTGATGACTATAGTTGTAAACGTTTAATGTTATTAAATAAGACTCGATGCCAAATCTAAAAACATGAGACTTCCTGCTTCAAGCCATCAACAGGCAATTTGGTTAGTTTTTTACTAATATATTTTGCTTTAAAGTTACTTACCTGAAGGAAAAAATACTTTTGCAAGAAGTCTAATCAATATTTGAAGGTTGAATGGTTATGCTATTTTTAAGGATCTTTAGGGCGTTTCTACTCCTAGCTTACGGCAAAGGCAACCCACACAATGAAAGCAACGAACACCATCGCGATCGCGCCTTGTAAGAGATAACGTCGTTGTTGATAGGGTGCAGGATAAGTTGCCGGTTGCAGGTCCGGTTCAATAGCGTAGTTATTGAACAGTCCTTCATCGTCTACTGTATAGCCATCTCCCAATGGCTTATTAAGGGATATATTACCGTCGTCATCCAAACTCCCTTGGACTTCAGCCGGAATTAGCTCACTGCCATCACTTACAGGACGTTCTAATGCCCTTGTTTCTGTGTTGTTGGGCATAATTGCAACCTCTATTAAAAATACATTATAACACAAATTAATTCATAATATTTATTTTTAAATTGTTTGGTCACATATCGATACAATTTTGAAGGGCAAGAAAATGTGGGGGTCAACGGCCCTCATTGGTGTCAACTTAGTCCAAAACGCCGACAGGCTAAAGCCTGTGGCTATACCAACGAAGTCCGACGAGCGCGGACTTTCTGTAAAATTAGCCAGCCGATGCTGGCTTTGTACAGTTAACCCCACCCTTGTCAGGGTGTGGGTGGGATAGTGAGAAAGCTTGCACCCCGTCAAGTTTCGCCTTAAGTTGACACCGATGAACGGCCGTTGACCCCTACGATTCATGACAGTTAATTGTTAACAGTTAACAGATTTAAGGTAGCCAAGGATACTGATGAAAATTAGGAGGACGTTTTTCTAAAAATGCTTGTTTACCTTCTGCTCCTTCTTCGGTCATATAATAAAGTAAAGTCGCATTTCCGGCTAATTCTTGTAACCCAGCTTGTCCATCACAATCAGCATTAAACGCCGCTTTTAAACAACGAATAGCAATAGGACTTTTTCCTAAAATTTCCTGACCCCATTTAACCCCTTCTTCCTCTAATTTGTCAAGTGGAACTACACAATTAATTAACCCCATTTCTAACGCTTCTTGGGCTGTATATTGACGACATAAATACCAAATTTCTCTGGCTTTTTTCTGTCCAACAATACGGGCTAAATAACTAGCCCCAAACCCTCCATCAAAACTACCAACTTTAGGGCCTGTTTGTCCAAAAATGCCATTATCAGCCGCAATAGTCAGGTCACAAACTAAATGTAAAACATGACCTCCACCAATAGCATAACCCGCGACCAAAGCAATAACAACTTTAGGCATAGAACGGATTAAACGTTGTAGATCAAGCACATTTAAACGAGGAACCCCTTCATCATCTAAATACCCTGCTTGACCCCTGACACTTTGATCTCCTCCTGCACAAAAAGCATATTTCCCATCAGTATGAGGCCCAGTCCCAGTTAATAAAATTACCCCAATTTGTCGGTCTTCTCGTGCATCAGAGAAAGCCTCATACAATTCAAAAACTGTCTTAGGACGAAAAGCGTTTCGTTTATGGGGACGATTGATAGTTATTTTAGCAAGTCCTTGCCATTTATGATAGAGAATGTCTTCATAATTTTTCACAATTTGCCATTGAGTTTCCATAAGTTATTCGAGTTAATGGGCGGTAATTTCTACCCTATTTAAGCAAAAAATGTTCCATAATAAGAAATAGGTAAGACTTCTTTAAGAATTCATCGGCTCTCCCGACATCTTGGGAGAAACTGTATAATAGGCTACAATATTGAAAATGGTGGGTTACGACGCGCCCTAAATCTTATTAGTTTTACCTCAAAATCGTTGCCGCGTCTAATCCACCCTACGAATCATAAGCTTTACTTATCACCACACATACGGGAGAGCCATAATTTCCATATAAATTACACTTTATTTTCATAAACTTCATCAGAAGGTAATGCTTTTTGTTGAGAAGCACGGACAGCTAATTGATCACAATATTCATTTTCTTTATGACCATTATGACCTTTTATCCAAACAAATTCTACCTCATGTTGTTGACATAAATCTAATAATCTTTGCCAAAGATCAGAATTTTTAGCTACTTCTTTTTCATTACGTTTCCAGCCATTCGCTTGCCACTTTTTCGCCCAACCTTGAGTAATAGAATCAACCACATAACGAGAATCCGTATAAAGAGTAACAGAACACTTCATTGTCAGAGATTCTAATCCCACAATAGCTGCCATCATTTCCATGCGGTTATTAGTCGTTAAACAAAAGCCACCAGAAAGTTCTTTTCGATGTTCATTATATAATAAAATAACTCCATATCCCCCCGAACCTGGATTACCAGAACAAGCTCCATCAGTATAAATTTCTACTTTTTTAAGACAATCATTCATAGAGTTTTTTCCCTTAGTTTGTCAGATAAATTGAATCAACTTGTAGGTTGGTTTGAGGAACGAAACCCAACACAATCTCTTAGATAAATTACAATCATATTTTACCCCATAGCTTGAATCAGACAATAGAGAAGAAGTTCCCCAAAATCTGCTAAAGTATAAAGTTGTCCCCAACTATTTTAGAGTAAGACCCGCTTATGAACACAATTGATGACAAAACCATTGTTAAAGACTATTTCAACGCCACTGGATTTGATCGTTGGCGTAGAATTTATGGGGATGGAGAAGTTAACAAAGTCCAAGAAGATATTCGCATCGGACATCAAAAAACAATTGATACCGTGTTAGACTGGTTAAAAGGGGAAGAAAATCTCGCCAGTTTATCGGTTTGTGATGCAGGATGTGGTGTAGGAAGTTTAAGTATTCCTTTGGCTGAAGCAGGGGCTAAAATCTCCGCTAGTGATATTTCCGAAAAAATGGTGCAAGAGGCTACTAAAAGGGCTAAAGAAACATTAGGAGAATCAAACAATGTCACCTTTATGGTGCAAGATTTAGAAGGGTTAACCGGAGAATATGACACTGTTATTTGTCTGGATGTATTAATCCATTATCCGACGGAAGATGCAGGGAAAATGATTAATCATTTGTCATCTTTAGCTAAATCTAGACTCATTATTAGTTTTGCTCCTAAAACTTTATGTTTGACCCTTCTTAAGAAAATTGGTGAATTGTTTCCTGGCCCAAGTAAAACTACTCGTGCTTATCAACATCGAGAAAAAGAGATTGTTCAAATATTAGAAAATAACGGCTTTAAAATTCAAAGAAAAGCCATGAATAGCACCCGTTTTTATTACTCTCGGATTTTAGAAGCGACTCGTAACTAATTCCGATTCTTCAGTATATGTTATGATAAATTATCATGAATAATAGACCTTAACTTTTCATAGTAGGGGTCAACGGCATTAATAATGAATAAAAGGCTAAAGCCTTATCCTATAGAAACGAAGTCCGACGAGCGCGGACTAGATTATAGGTTGCGCAGGCAATCCTTGTTTGTATAGCTTAACTCTGAGCGAGTTAAAGTCTATTATTTGTGATAATTTAGCATAACTTGTCCGGTAGAACCATTATTTTAAGATAATTTTAATCCCATGGCACTCACCATTCAACATCTAATTTCCTGGAAACAACAAGGCCGTTCTATTATTACTTTAACCGCTTGGGATTATGCGATCGCGCAACTTCTAGATACTGCGGGGGTTGATATTATTTTGGTGGGGGATTCTTTAGGCATGGTAGCTTTAGGTTATGAGACAACTTTGCCCCTAACTCTTGATGCTATGTTACACCATGCGGCGGCTGTTCGTCGAGGAGTAAAACGTGCTTTAATTGTGTGTGATTTACCCTTTTTAAGCTATCAAGAAAGCATTAGTCAAGCTATTAATACCGCAGGACGAGTGTTAAAAGAAACAGGTGTACAGGCGGTTAAGTTGGAAGGGGGACATCCACAAGCCATCGAAACGGTAAGTCGATTGAGTGCCATTGGGATTCCTGTGATGGGACATATTGGGTTAACCCCGCAATCTGTCCATCTTTTGGGGTATCGTCAACAAGGACAAACTCCTATGGATGCTGAGCGTATTATAACAGAAGCGATCGCCTTAGAGAATGCGGGGGCGTTTGCTATTGTTTTAGAACATATTCCTAGCTTCTTAGCGGCTCAAATTACAGCAAAATTGGCGATTCCTACCATTGGGATTGGGGCGGGGCCAAATTGTGATGGACAAGTATTAGTAACGGCGGATTTATTAGGATTATCCGAGAAACAGCCCCCTTTTGCCAAATCTTATGTCAATTTACGTCACATTATTACTGAGGCAGTGGGAGAGTTTTCTTGGGAAGTACGAGAGGGAAAATTCCCTCAGTCTTGAATGGCCATCGATCTCAGGTTAATACAAATTCCTTAATCTTGTCTTCTTGAATTGATAAATAGGACTTAAAGTCAACATAGACAGGGCTTAAAGTGAGTATTCTAAGCTTCTCTTAAAGACTGAGTTTATATCAAGTGTGCAGAGGACTTCAGATCTAATGGCATTTCTAAATTTTTATTCATTGACTAAATTTTCCGCGACTTTGATCGCGCTTAGTACAGTAATAATAGTCTCTCTCCCTGTTCGAGCAGCCAGTGTAACCAATACCAAAAACGTCATCGTCATGATTGGAGATGGTATGGGTTGGGAAATGGCCCGTGCTGCAGCGATTCAAAAGCAAATTAATGCAGGAAATACAGGTAATAGCTTAAGTGATTTCTACACATCAGGTAAAGGGTCAGGATTAGCTTTCCAAGAGCTTTCTAACTATGTCCTATCAACCACTTACGGAACAACTATTGCCCCCCCTAATGGAACTTTTAGCACCGGTAGATCGGCTCTTGATGGTACTATTGACTTAACGGGAGCAAGTCCCTTCTTACCTGGCTTTGTCTTCAATCCCACCTACAACCCCGGTACAACTCCTACTGGAGGAGCTTCTAACCCCAATCCTTACGCGGTAGGTAATCTCGTTGGTTATGATCCCGTACGTGGGGGTACTACTCCTTGGGATGCAGCTTATTACGGCGGGTCAATTCCTTCAGGATTTGATAAAGAGTATATCAAACTTAGCTATCCTGATTCAGCAAATACGGCGACTACTCTTTACACAGGAGTCAAGAGTTATAACAATGCTATCGGTGTTGATATTTACGAAAAACCTTTAGATTCAACCTTGAAGATGGCGGCAGAAGCCGGAAAATCTACTGGTTTAGTCACTTCTGTTCCTATCGATCATGCCACTCCAGGGGCTGCCTCCGCTAACGTCAACCGTCGTAGTAAGTACGATGCCAACTTCCCTGCATTGGATAATATTCTACAACAGCAACTCAGACTCTATCAACCTACAGTAATTTTGGGAGGTGGTAATCCTCTGAGTAACCCTGTGCCCCTTCAGCCAGATGTAGAAGGAGTCCCCCGTCCTCAGTCAGACTATACCTATATTACTAAAGAAAACTACGACTATTTAGTTGCTAATCCAGTAAATAACCGCTACGATTACCAATTTTTACAAAATGGGGCTGGTGCAACCAACACTTTATTAACAGCAGCAGCAGCACTCGATCCCAATAATGGCGATCGCCTTTTAGGATTATATGGGGCGCAAGGACAAAATGGTAACTTACCCATTAATTCGGCTGATGGGACTTACCAGAATACTGGTTTAGATCTGTTTTCTTTGTATAGTTCGGCTCAAGCAGGAAATCCTCGCAATATTACCCCAGGAATTCCTAATCCTGATACAGTACGTCCTCTACGTCCTGGAGAAACCGATGCTCAGTTTATTGCCAGACAGTTAGATGAGAATCCCCGTCTTAAAGACCTCACCCAAGCTGCTTTAACGGTTCTAGAGAAAGATCCTGATGGTTTCTGGTTAATGATTGAAGGTGGCGATATTGATTGGGCCGCACATGATAACAATCTCGATAACCTCATCGGTGCTGTGTCTGATTTTAACGATTCAGTCGCATATGTAACAAACTGGATTGCTAATAATGGGGGTTGGGAGGAGAACTTATTGTTGGTAACAGCCGATCATGACCATTATTTCACCCTCAATGATAATTTTCCCGAATTGTTACGAACCGTCGGGGCCCATGACTTAACTTATTCAAATAATACTCCCGCTAGTGCGGGTCATTTCTGGGGTTCTACTGGATCTAATCCCGCTAATGCTAACTCTTTGGTTAAGTATAACTGGGGTACTCACAGTAATCGTCCTGTTCCTGTTTATTTTCAAGGAAATGGGTCAGAAGTGTTGCTTAATTCCGTCGGTCAGGGTTATGACGCATATGGTCAAGCTGTTCCGGGAATTGCAGGTTTAGTAGATCAATCCCATATTGCTCGGACTCAGATTCAAGCACTACAAACGGTTCCTGAACCTGGAACCGTAACGGGGTTAGCTGTGTTTGGCTTATTTGCTTTAGGAATGAAACGCAAGCACTAAAAAATATAGATCATAGGTTCTGATGGCGTGATTGCACAAAAGTATAGGAAGGCTTGGAACATTACTAAAACCTGAAATCTTCTGACAACAAACTTTTAGATTATATGGTATGGCGGTGGGTTACGCTCTCGCTAACCCACCCTACAAATATCAGATTTCATCAGGCATTAAACAGATTTAAATTATTGATTGAGGAGTATTAATTATGTTGCGTTATTCTGGATTTATCGTATTAGGTTCTGCTCTTTTAAGTCTCATGCCAACAGATCAATTATTGGCTTCATCTCTTAATACTTTAAATGGTCAAACACCAATTGTTATTGGACACCGAGGCGCAAGTGGTTATCGTCCTGAACATACATTAGCAAGCTATCAATTAGCGATTGAACAGGGGGCAGATTTTATTGAACCCGATCTAGTTTCTACCAAAGATGGCTTTTTAATTGCTCGTCATGAAGTTAATATTAAAGATACAACTAATGTTGCTGATATCCCCGCATTTGCTTCTCGGTTTACCACAAAAATCATTGATGGTGTGGCAGAAACTGGTTGGTTTGCAGATGACTTTACCTTGGCTGAAATTAAGACTCTACGGGCAAAAGAACGTCTTCCTTTTCGGGATCAATCCTTTAACGGTTTGTTTGAGATTCCTACTCTTGAGGAAATCATTAATTTAGTTAAACAAGAAGAAATTAATACTGGGAAAAAAATTGGTATTTACCCAGAAACAAAACATCCTACTTATCATGATTCTGTTGGTTTATCTTTAGAAGAACCCCTAGTTGAAACCTTAGTCAATAATGGATTTACTGATCCTAGTCGAGTATTTATTCAGTCTTTTGAAGTTGCTAACTTACAGCAACTTAATACTCTGATTAATGTGCCGTTAGTTCAACTTTTAGATGCAGATAGTGTTGCGCTAGATGGTACTTTAATTGAAAACCAACCCTACGATTTTGTTGTTAGTGGCGACTCTCGCACCTATGGAGATTTGCGGACTCCTGCGGGGTTAGCTGAAATCGCCTCTTATGCTGATGGTATTGGCCCCTGGAAACGGATGATTGTTTCTGTAAAAGGGGTTGATCTTGATGGAAATGGACAAGCAGATGATGTCAATGGCGATGGTGTAGTCAATGATGCGGATAAGACAAAAGTTCCTCCTACTTCATTAGTAAATGATGCTCATACGGCTGGTTTATTAGTCCATCCTTATACTTTTCGTAATGAACCTCGCTATTTAGCGGCAGACTATAATGGCGACCCCAACTCGGAATATCAACAGTTCTTTAAATTAGGGGTTGATGGCGTATTTAGTGATTCTCCTGATACGGCAGTTACTGTGCGTAATAAATTTGTAGTATCTGTTCCTGAACCTACGAATATTTTCGGAATTATTGCTCTAGGTATCAGCAATTTTTTTAGAAGAAGAAAAGGCTGGTCTAAATAAATAAACGAATGTTTGTAGTAAGCACTTTAGGGCTTGAAAGCTTTGTATAATAATGATTAAAGTCATAAATATGAACTTTTCTATTGTGACTTTAATTATGATCACCTACTTACTTAACTTATCGTAATCAAATTAGTGGAGATAATTATCATGCAACAGCAAAAAAAGAGTTTTTCTGCCAATCTATTCCTCGCTTCTGGATTATTAAGTAGCTTAACCATCAGCTTAGTAAATACCCAACCTGTTCAAGCATCTTCTTTGCAATTAAACTTTATTGGTCAGTCTATCATTCCCACGGTCACTCAATATCAGGGAACAACGGTCGGGGGTTTATCTGGTATTACTTACGATTCTGCTAATAATAGTTTTTATACTATTTCTGATGATCGCAGTCAAGTTAACCCGGCGCGTTTTTATACGGCAAATATTGATACTACTCAGTTTAATGCTAATGGAGTCAATAGCGGTGTTACTTTTACGGGTGTTACCACCCTTCTACAACTAGGAGGAACTACTTTTCCTGCGTTAAGTCTTGACCCTGAAGCAATCACTTTAGTTAATGGTAATCAACTGTTTATTTCCTCGGAAGGGAATGCTCAACCTACTAATATTATTAATCCTTTTGTCAATCGTTTTTCTTTAGCTACAGGACAGCAAAATTTCGCTTTACCTGTTAATTCTAAATTCAATCCTGTTTTTTCTGGTACGACACAAATCGCTGGAATTCGTAATAATTTAGCCTTTGAAAGTTTAACCGCAACACCTAACAGTCAATTTTTATTTACTGCTACTGAAAATGCCATAGTTCAGGATGGGCCAGTAGCTAGTTTATCTAGCGGGACTCCTTCTCGTATTATTCAATACGATCTCAATAGTAATCAGGAAATTGCCGAATTTCTCTACTATACTGATCCTGTTGCTTTACCCCCTAATCCTTCTAATGCTTTTAATACTAATGGTTTAGTAGATTTATTAGCTTTAGATAATACAGGACAAAATTTTCTAGCCTTAGAACGTTCTTTTTCTAGTGGCGCAATTGGAACTCCTGGAAATATGGGAAATACAGTGAAAATTTTTCAAGTTTCTCTAGCTGGATCTTCCAATATTATCAATAATAATTCTCTGATTGCTAGTGGAACAGGAGGCATTATTCCTGCACAAAAAACTTTATTATTAGACCTGACAAATTTGGGAATTCCTATTGATAATGTTGAAGGAATGACTTTTGGTTCAACTTTGCCAAATGGACAGCGATCGCTTATTTTAGTCAGTGATAATAATTTTAGTTCCACTCAGTTTACCCAATTTCTAGCTTTTGGTGTTCAATCTGTACCGGAACCAACTACTACTATCGGTTTACTCATTTTTGGGATTGCGGGATTAATTAAACATAAAAATCGCGGTTAATACCATTTTCCACAACCAAATATAGGGCGGGTTTATTTAACTTTTTTGTGAGAATCATTGATTTATGCAAAAAACCGGCTCTCCCGACATCTTGGTATAAAATGTATGTCGCAGCTACAATACTTAAGATGGTGGGTTACGACGCGCCTTTAAACTTATGAGTTTTTCATCAAAATCATAGCCGCGTCTAACCCACCCTACAAATTATAAGCTTTACTTATCACCACAGGTACGGGAGATCCATTTGCTTAGTGTGCTGACCCATTGCCATCATAATTATCAGAGTCATAAAATCCATTCTTAGTCCCAAAAAATAGACAAGAAACAATAAAGATTCCGGTTAAGATGACCAGAAGTAATTTAACGTCCATAATAAGGAGGCTCCTCACTATTCAAAAGTTTTCACCTTAATATTAACAAAAACATCAAAATCCTTTTATTAAGACTTCATAGTGGCCGTCCAAGAATCTGAGGCCACTGGTTCTTTCATTCGGGAAACCAGGGGGATTTCTTCCACTTCTGATAAGGGTTCTAAGACTAACTCACGGGAAGATTGAATGCCTCCAGAAAGACGTTTGAGCAGTTTTGGACGGGGATCATGTAAAAGATACATCACTTCATCCGCAAGTTGCCAGTCTTCCGTTGCTTTAACCACTTGTAGACTACCTTGTCGTTTAACTAATAAGGGTAAGAGTTCGCCTGCTCGAATTAGAGCCTGAAAATGAGCCTGTTGTAAAGAAAATCCGGGTTCTTTAAAGGAAGTTTTCCCTAATTTAATTTGTCCTTCATGGAGATATTCATTCCATGTTTTAATCAACTGTTGATCGACAAAAGCCGCATTTACTTTGGTTTTATGATTATTTTGCGGGGAATTACTGGGAAAAACAGCAAATACACGAGGAGGATGAAATTCTTCTACTGCTCGCTGAGCCAAAACGAGATTAACCTCTCCATTACTGGTTAAGGCCATAAACGTTCCCATAGACTGAATACCCGCTTCTTCTAAGACATCAGGGTCAAGTCCACTACTTTGAAACACTGACAACCCTTCAAGTTGAGCTTGATAACAGGATTCGGGATCAGTATCAATCAATACAACTGATTCCCCTTGTTGTTGAAACAATCTTCCTATTAAACGTCCCAAGGAATTACAGCCAATAATAACGGCTCCGGTTGCTTCTAAGGAATTAATTTTTAAAGTTTGAGCTACCCAACGGGCCGATAACCCTTGAACAAAAACTGTCATCATAATGGTGAGAAAAACCATCGCTTTGATGGACTCTCCCCCATTAATGCCCCTTTGGGTCAATAAAATAGCAAATAGAGAAGCCACTGAGGCTGAGACAATGCCTCGTGGAGAAATCCAAGCTAAAAATAGTTTTTGTCGCCAACTCAGTCCACTGTTAATTGTACACACAGCCACACTAATAGGCCGTACCACCAACATCAGGGTCAGAACTGTTAAAACACTGCCCCATCCTAAAGCAAAGATACTATCAATTGAGAGATCTGCTGCTAATAGGACAAACAAAACTGACACAGATAATACGGTTAGTTGTCCTTTAAAGCGTCTAATGAGCCTTTCTTCAGGAATAGCGGAAGCCTTCAAGACAACACCTGCAACCACCGTAGCCATTAGTCCAGATTCACTACGACACAGTTGGGACAACCCAAACAGTCCCCAAACTCCGGCTAAAACAATCAGATTTTTGAGATCGTCTGATAAAAAGTTCGTATTTTTGAGAATAAACCCTAATAAACCCCCACCAAGCCCCCCAATAATCAGGCCAATGACAAATCGTATCCCTAAACCGCTAAAAATTTCTATCGCACTAGCATTACTATTAAGAATTGTATCTAATACCACTACCGCCAAAATTGCTCCTACCGGGTCAATGAGAACCCCTTCACCTTCAAGCAAGGTGGCCACTTGGCGATCAACCTGAACTTGTTTGAGTAGGGGACTAATGACTGTTGGCCCCGTCACAACCACTAAGGCTGCATAGAGAAAGGCAATAGACCAAGGAAATTCAGCTAACCAGTGGGCTGCCATTCCTCCCCCAATTAAGGTGATCAGAGTGCCAACGGTAACAAGATTTCGCAGTGTCCCTGATACCCGTCCCAAATCTCGTAATTCTAAATTTAATCCGCCCTCAAACAAGATAATGGCAACTGATAAGGCTACTAATACTTCTAATCCTACTCCTAGTTGATGGGGATGGAGCAGGTTTAGCACTTCTGGCCCCAAAAGAATGCCAAACAACAGTAAAAAAACAATACTCGGTACTTTCAAAAATTCTGCTGCCACTTGTGCGCTGATGCCTGCAAGAACAGTCATCACAATTTGTAAAGTTAGTTCAAAAGATTCTTCCATAGCGTTATAGATGGCAGGCCACTCTTATTAAGTGTGCTTCCTTCTAATGACCTCCTGTGAATTGGTGACTAATTCGGTGAAAAATTCCCTTGAAATATAAATAAATGGAATTTGCCGTTAGATCATTACCCTGAGTATTCTAGCATTTAGGTTCTAGAAGGAGTTACTGACTTAGCAATCAGTTATAACATTAATATTAATGCAATTCCTCCAAGTTATCTTTTTAGTCTCTAAGATAATATCCCTCACAACTTGATTTAAACATCAATTAATTGTTAAGAATCTATGCGATTTTGCTCCTTTTTTTATTAATTTTGTTAAGATAATTATCCTAACAATAAATATTTTAAACTATGATGGTCGCCACTACTTCTCAATCTTTATCTCTGATTGAAATTGCTCAAAAAACTCGTGAATCCTCCCGTCAATTAGCCATTCTTTCAACAGAAGCTCGTAATCAGGCAATAGAAGCGATGGCTGAAGCTTTAGAAATGGCTTCCCATGAAATTATACAAGCTAATGAAGCTGACTGTCAAGCAGCAGAATTCGCCGGAATTTCTCAACCTTTATATAACCGTTTAAAGCTAGGAGAAACGAAATTAAAAGCCACTATAAAGGGGGTTAGAGATGTCATTAAATTATCTGATCCTGTCGGTAGTATACAAATTAAAAGAGAATTAGATCAAGGATTAATATTAAAACGAGTTACCTGTCCTTTAGGGGTATTAGGTATCATTTTTGAAGCTCGTCCTGAAGCTTTAATTCAAATTACCAGTTTAGCTATAAAATCTGGTAATGGAGTAATTTTGAAAGGAGGGAAAGAAGCTATTAAGTCTTGTCAAATTTTAGTTAAAGTTATTCGAGAGGCTTTAATTAATACTCAAGTTAATCCTGATGCGGTACAACTTTTGACTACTCGTGAAGAAATTCAAGCTTTATTAGAGTTAGATAAATATGTCGATCTAATTATTCCTAGAGGCTCTAATGAATTTGTGCGTTATATTCAAGCAAATACTATTATTCCTGTCTTAGGTCATGCGGATGGTATTTGTCATTTATATATAGATAAAGAAGCAGATATAGAGAAGGCTATCTCTATTACTATAGATTCTAAAACTCAATATCCTGCTGCTTGTAATGCTATTGAAACTTTATTGGTTCATGGAGATATTGCAGGAAAAATTTTACCACAAATAGCACAAGCATTAATTACCCATAAAGTAGAATTAAAAGGGGATAAATTAACTAAAAATTATCTTAATATTACAGTCGCAACTGATGAAGATTGGAAGACGGAATATAGTGATCTAATTTTGTCTATTAAGATTGTAGAATCTTTAGAAGAAGCGATTAATCACATTAATACTTATGGTTCAAAACATACGGATGCTATTGTGACAGAAGATAATAATGTGGCTGAAATTTTCTTAAATAAAGTTGATGCGGCGGGGGTATTTCATAACTGTTCAACTCGGTTTGCTGATGGGTTTCGTTATGGGTTTGGGGCCGAAGTAGGAATCAGTACCCAAAAAATGCCCCCTAGAGGCCCTGTTGGATTGGAAGGTTTGGTAACATATAAATATCAAATGACAGGAAATGGCCATATAGTAGACACTTATTCTGGTGAAAATAGTAAATCTTTTACCCATAAAGATCTGTTAGAGTAGATAGGATAAGTAGGTAAACAAAATTAATTATACAAAATTTGTAGTAGGGGCGGGTTTTTTACATAAATCAATGATTCTCACCAAAAAACTGGATAAACCCGCCCCTATTACCCTTGTTACTCAACCATTACGACTATATCAAAACCCGCGCCTTGACTGTGCAATTAATTTTGCTTTGGTACTTAACATTCTTTAGGAGAGAATAGGTTATTATGGATCTTTTAATCGCTTGGTTAGTAACTGCAATCAGTTTATTAATTATTGCTCAATTACCTATTGGGGTAGAGATTGATAATTTTGGTAAAGCGTTAGTCGCAGCCATTGTTTTTGGCATTTTGAATGCGGTTATTAAACCGATTTTAGTTGTTTTAACGATTCCTTTAACTATCTTAACTTTGGGTTTATTTTTGTTTGTTGTAAATGCCATTGTCTTTGGTTTAGCGGCAGCTTTAGTTCAAGGTTTTAGGTTACGTTATGGGTTTTGGAGTGCCATTTTTGGTTCAGTTTTCCTCAGTATAGTTAATAGTTTGTTATTGAATATTGTCAAGAGTGCAACTTAATTTGACACCTTGAAAGCTGACACATTGAAATCTGACACCTTGAAAGTTAACACCTTGAAAGGTGTAGCTAAGAAAACGAAGCCCGCCTTCGCGGGCTTAAATATTCGGTTATTATGATATAATTAAGTAAGATGGATGAAGATAACATTATTAATTTAAGCATTGATTGGGATAGATTAATACAAGAATATGAAAAGCGATCGCGTCGTTCTCAAGTAGCAGAAAAAAAAGGAATTTATCAGGTTTCCTCTCAAAAAAATCCTAGTTTACCCCCTTCTATTCAATTACGAGATTATCAACAGCAAGCGGTTATTAATTGGTTTAAAAATAAGGGTAGAGGAACATTAAAAATGGCTACTGGAAGCGGTAAAACTATTACTGCTTTAGCCATTGCTATAGAATTATATCAAAAAATAGGACTAAAAGTTTTATTAGTTGTTTGTCCTTATCGTCATTTAGTCACCCAATGGGACAGAGAATGTCAAAAGTTTAACCTCAATCCTATTTTAGCATTTGATAGCGTTCATCACTGGCAAAATGAATTGTCTAATCAATTATATAATATTCATTCAAGTCATCAATCTTTTTTGACTATTATTACTACAAACTCTACTTTAATTAGCGAAGGATTTCAATCTCAAGTTAAATTTTTCCCTGACAAAAGTTTAATTATTGGTGATGAAGCACATCATTTAGGTTCCCCTCGTCTTGAAGAAAGTTTACCTCGAAATATTGGTTTAAGATTAGCTTTATCTGCCACTCCTGAAAGATATTTTGATGAAGAAGGAACCGAGTCATTATTGAGTTATTTTGGAAAAATAATTCAACCAGAATTCACCTTAAAAGATGCCATCAAAAAACAAGCATTAGTCTCTTATTTATACTATCCTATTTTTGTTGAATTAACAGAATCAGAAGCTTTTATTTATGCTAAATTAACACAGCGAATTGGTTGGGCATTAGCTAAGAATGAAAGGTTGATCAATAATGAAAATCTCACCTCTTTATTAATGCAGCGATCGCGGTTAATAGGTACAGCAGAAAATAAATTAATAGCCTTACAAGAGTTAATGAAAACTCGTTTAGATACCCATCATACACTCTTTTATTGTGGAGATGGTTATATAGACAATGGAACCCATAATTATCAACGACAAATTGAAGCTGTTACCCGTATTTTAGGAGTAGAATTAGGATATAGAGTTAATACTTATACAGCAGAAACTCCTTTAGAAGAACGAGAAAAAATCCGACAACAATTTGAGAGAGGAGACTTACAAGGGTTAGTATCAATTCGTTGTTTAGATGAAGGAGTAGACATACCTGAAATTCAACAAGCGGTAATTTTAGCAAGTACAGGAAACCCGCATCAATTTATTCAAAGACGAGGACGAGTTTTACGTCCCTATCCTAATAAGAAACAAGCTACCATTTATGATATGATAGTTATGCCTCCAGATTTAGATCGGGCAACTTGGGAAGTGGAAAGAAACTTATTAAGAAAAGAATTAAAACGGTTTATGGAATTTGCTAAAATTGCTAATAATGCTGAAGAAGCAAGTCAAAAATTAATGGACATTCAAGAACAATATAAATTATAATTAAATAAATGTTGTATATTTGCTCTTATTTAGGATCATCTACTTCGTTGATTTTTTTTGAGAAATTTTATGACTTAATTGATCAAAAATTTCTTGACTTAATTCGTCATCTGAGGTAACTTTTTCTCGTTGAGATAATATGACATCAATACTTTTATCGTCTATTTCTCCTAATTCTTGAATTAGATGAAAAAATGATTGCTTTTGTTGTGTAATGTCGTTTTCTGATAGACTGGTAACAGTATAAGCAATAGAGACTTGACGGGTTAAAGCATAGACAATATATTGATTTAAAGATATTCCTTCTTTTTGGGCTAAATTAACTAATTGTTGATGAAGTGTTTCCGGTAATTTTACAGTTAAACGACTCATTTATTCCTCCTTATTATTGACTAATTTAATACCGAGTTCTGTGGGTGTCATCACTTGTAATCCTAACGCTTTTTTTGCCCTTTTAAAATCACGAATATTTGAAGTAATGATAATGGCATTTCCATTCATTCCACAGTCAATAACTAAATCATCTCCTGGGTCGGGAGAAGTAGGTCGCCATGTGTAGTATATTGAGATCAATAATATGTTTCTACCGGACTTATTCTGCTAAATTATCACAAATAATAAACTTTAACTCGCTCAGAGTTAAGCTATACAAACAAAGGTTGCCTACGCAACCTAGAATTTAGTCTGCGAAGGCGGACTTAGTTTTATAGGATCAGACATAAGATCTGTTATTAATTATTAGTTTAGCATAGTAAGTTCTGTAAAACAAAATGAATCAATAATATTGACACTAAACCCCTAACTATAACCCAAAATTTCGGGGCTTAATAGTATTAAGCCCCTACGAAGAAGGAACCCTATACATTCTTTCTTCTATGGCTTTCCATGTTTCATCTGTTACTAATATAGCCCCATCTTTACACTGTAATATGAGGTGATAAATATAAAAATATTGTTGGTCAAGTTCTTTTACTTCTTTCAAGGATAAACTAATCATATCTAAAGTGAGATCAAAAGCATTTAACCAAGTTTCTAGAAGTTTCTTTGCAAATGTTCTATGAACCTCTCTTGCTTCTTTTTCGTTTGGTATTAATGTATTTAATAGTTGTAATTGATCCCTCAATTTTTGTAAATTTACCCCAGAAAAAAGAGGGGGGGCCGCTTCTATTTTATCAATAAATTGGATAAAGACTTTTAGGGCGTAGGCGTAGGCGTAGGCGTTAGCGTTGGCATTGGCGTAGGTGTAGACGTAGGTGTTGGCGTAGGCGTAGGCGTAGGCGTTAGCGTTGGTGTTGGCGTAGGTGTTGGCGTTGGCGTTAGCGTAGGTGTTGGCGTTGGCGTTAGCAACTACTCGTTTAGCCACAGGAGTTAAGTCAGCAGGGGAATTTTTAGTTTTAGTTTCTGCCCATTCTAATAACTTAATAAAACGATGATTATCAGAGAGAGATTTAATATAAGATAAAGCTTTATTTTCCATATATAAAAGTAATTGATCAGCCCCTGTACTTCCTTCCATTAACCCGGCAATTAAAATAAAGACTTCTTTCCATCTGGTTTCTGTGACATATTTATTAACCGTTTGTTCAATTAAGTGATTATCGACAATATATTTAGCAGTTAAATATTCTTGTAAAGTTAAATGAGAAAAAGAATAAATATTATCTAATCTTTCCACTAAAATTCCCTGTTGAATAGCAATAGCATTTAATACCGCTTCTCCATCTAAGTCTTGGGGGGCGTTCAAATTTCTAGCTAAAAAAGTTTTGATTTGATCAACTAATTCTTGTGTCTTAAAAAATAGTTTATCAACAATAAAACCCTCATAAGCAATTTCTGAGAGTAACATTATTTCTAATTTAGTATTGAAATCTTTATAAATAGCATCCCGTTCTAATCTTTTTTCTGCTGCCCATTTTTCTAGGAGAATTTTTAACGCTTCATTATATAACTCACTACGGTTTTTCGGTAAAGTTTGAGATTGATCATAAACTAAACAAATAAACGTTAATAATAAGGGAGTTTTCGCTAAATCTTTGGCCCCTGATTTTTTTTCTAATGCTGCTAAACATTTTTTAGCAGTTTCTGCCCTTTTATCCACATCAGAACAAAACCAATTATTAATAAACTGTTTAATTTGCGTGTCATCAAAATCAGCAATAATGACATCATTAAAATTATTGAATTGTTGGTTATAAGCAGCAGTACGACAAGAAATAATAAAACGATTATTTTTATAATCCTTGATAAACTCTCTAACTTGGGTTACAACTTTTTTGACAGTATTGTTGGGAACCTCATCTAAACCGTCCAATAAGATGATAAATTTTCCTGCTTGCAAACCTATTTTAATAAAATTGTCTACATTAGGAAAATCACAATCTTTGAAAGGTTGACTAATAATTTTAAGTAAATCAATGTCTTGAGTATTAGTAAACTGTTTAAGTTCTATAAAAACAGGAATACAGTTATAACTTAATGTACCTTTAATTGCTTCTAGTCCAACTTTTCGTAATAGAGTTGATTTTCCTGATCCTGGTGCGCCTAAAACTGTTAAATATTTATAAGTATTAGCGATTATAATTCCGCTTTGTTTATTATTTTCTGCCTCATCTAAATTATACTGTTGTCTAGTTCTAAAAGATTCTTGTATTCCTTCTAAATCAGTAAATTGCTGAATCAATTTTTTAGGTAATACTTTAACAGTTGTATAAATTTCCTCTAACTTTATGGGTTTACGCATTCCCAAAACTTGAAGACGACCATAATTTTTATAGTAGTTACTGATATATTGTTTAGCAGCTTGTGAAACTTTATCTTTATTTATTGGAAAAATATCTAAAATTAAATTAGTCAGATATTCAACTTTTGGGGGATCAATAGGTATGGGTTCAATTCTAATAATTTGGTCTAATGTAGCTGATTTTACTCCTGGTAATGACAAGGATTTGATAATTTCTTTTGCCGTACCTTCTACCACTAAAAAACGACTCGTTTTTCCCCCATTAATGGTTAAAGATAAATTGTTTAATGCTTCAACTGTTTGACCTACTGTTCCCGTTTCTAGTTGCTGTTTTCGTTGTTCAATTAATGCCTGACGGTATTCTATCCGAGACGAAAACTGAGACGGTTGTAACGTTTTAGTAGTTGATGTATTTGCTTCATCTTCTCCTAAAACCATCACCACTTGTAATATTTCATCCCCTTCAGCATCAGGTAATATTGTTAGTAAAAGAGGATCAATTTTTGCTTCTTGTTCAGGTGTAAGGTGCATAATATAAATATCCTAAATGGTAGGGTGGGCATTGCCCACCTTAAATTAGATAATAAAACTAATTAATTGTGGGTTACGACGGATAATAAAGTGTAGTAAAATGCCTAATTTTTTTGCCATCTAACCCACCATACAAGATCAAATTTAAGACAAATTTCCTATTTGAATTAATCCTAACCCTTGACGTTCTTTTGGTTGACCTAAATCTTGACATCGAGTGAACAATTCCTCCCGAAGATCGCTTATAGTAATATCAGGATACCTCTCTAATAATAAAGCAGCCACTCCAGACACGATTGGAGTCGCCATAGAAGTGCCATTCCAAGCTTCATAACCTCCTTAAATATTAACTAATAGCAAACTCGGTAAATTTGCGAATATCTGGAGTATGAAAGGCTAAAACAATATCACTTTTAGGGATACCTGCCGCTACTAATTCATTAGCAATTCCATCTTCAGTATTATCACATTGAATCCAAATTTTATTGTTAATAATTTCCAAATGAATTAAACAACTATGAAGATGTTCTTGATTATTCCATCCTTCAGAAATAATTAAATATTGGTCTGTTTCTTGGTCAAAAGCTGCCCGGTTACGAACTTTAACATTAGCGTAATAAATATTAAGATAAGGGGTTAGAACTTGACGAATAATTTTCCGATATTTTTCTAGTTTATCCATTGGGTAATTATCTCCTGTTCAGGCTCAAAAATAATTAGTTTTAGAGTGTTATCCTCTAATAATATTTGTCCTATCTCTTGACTAAATAAGCTGCTAAATATTATTGATCTAATTGCTAAATAAAGAATACGTTCTGAAAATTGACGTTGAAGAATTTTCTCATAAAGAACATATTGTCCTAATGCGTTTTTTAGATCTTCTACTTCTGATGTACCAATAAAACTTTTAACTTCTACAGCAATTTTTTGTCCTTTTTTGTCAGCGACTAATAGTTTTTCGGCTGCTATGTCAATAAAGATGTCTTTGTTTCCTATTTTAAGGCTTAATGGGTCATTGGTAATTGTCCATCCATCCTTAATTAGTGCATTTTTTACTGTATCATGATAAATATCTTTGGCGGGCATAAGTAAAAATAATTAGGGATTAATTATTAAATCTAGTGAGGAAAGGACAATCCCTAGGTTAATTATAGCTTATTATCAGATATATTAAAAGTAGAGAGTGCATCGACCTACAGATTTTATACTCAAGCTAGTTAATTAAGTGTAATAATTTATGACCATCAAAGCATTTGTGACGGGAGGAACCGGATTTATTGGCGCAAACTTAGTTAGATTTTTATTAGAAGAAGGCTATCAAGTATGTGCCTTAGTTCGTCCCCAAAGTTGTCTAGATAATCTAAAAAATCTGGATATGGAAATCGTTAAAAGTGATCTTAATGATCCCAATTTATCGAACAAAATGAAAGGCTGTCAAGTATTATTTCATGTAGCGGCTCATTATTCCCTATATCAATCAGATAAAGACCAACTTTATCAAAGTAATGTCTTAGGAACTCGTTCTATTTTAACCGCAGCTAAACAAGCAGGAATTGAACGAATAGTATACACCAGTTCAGTTGCTGCTATTGGGGTCGGAAACCCTGGTGAAATTGTTAACGAAACCCATCAAAGTCCTGTAGAAAAATTAGTTGGACATTACAAAAAATCTAAATATTGGGCCGAACAAGAAGCTTACAAAGCTGTTAAAAAAGGTCAAGATATTGTTATTGTTAATCCTAGCACTCCCGTTGGCCCTTGGGATATTAAACCAACCCCTACAGGAGAGATTATTTTACGATTTTTACGTCGTCAAATGCCCGCTTATGTCAATACTGGTTTAAATTTAATTGATGTACGAGACGTAGCGCGGGGTCATCTGTTAGCATTAGAAAAAGGGAAGACTGGAGAACGTTATATTTTAGGTAATCACAACCTAACATTTAAAGCCCTATTAGATGAATTATCTAACTTAACAGGGCTTAACTCTCCCCAACAAACTCTCCCCTTATGGCTTCCTTTAAGTATCGCTTGGATGGAAGAATATTTATTAGCCCCTTTAGGGAAAAAACCCTTAATTCCTATTGATGGAGTGCGAATGTCTAAACAACCAATGTATTACGATGCTTCCAAAGCAATTAATGAATTAGGTTTGTCACCTTCTCCCATTAAAAAAGCTTTACAAGATGCTATTAATTGGTTTATTGATTATGGGTATATTAAATAAGCCCTAACCCTAAAGTGTTGGGCTATAGGAACAAAGCCCGCCTGCGCGGGCTATCCGACGAATTATTAATATTTGAGCCTCTGAGCATTTCTACTAATTCCTAACTATATTATATGAACGTTTCAATTGACCATTGTTGGAATAAAATAGGGGTTGGAGGGGATAGTTCTTGTCCCCAATTAAAAACTGTTATACACTGTCGTAATTGTTCCGTTTATGGGGCAGCCGGACGAACTTTATTACAACGAGAAGCCCCTGATGGTTATTTAGAAGAATGGACAGAATTACTAACTCAAGAATTGCAACAACAGGGTACTTCTTCTACCCTAAAAAAAAGAGTATCTTTAGCCAGTGAATCAATGGCTTTGAGTGTTTTTCGAGTTGCCCAAGAATGGGTAGCCTTACCTGTTTCTGTCATCAAAGAAATTACTTATACTTGTCCTATTCATACTTTACCTCATCGCAGTAATCACGTTTTTTTGGGAATTGTTAATATTAGAGGTGAAATTCTAATGTGTATCTCTTTAAGAGATCTTTTAGGCTTACCTTTAGGTGATTTTAATAGTCATAATCAACGATCAAATGAGTTAAATATTAAAAATAAAAATAATATTAGTCCTGTTACTTATAAAAGAATGATAGTGTTAGAAATTCAAGCTAATCGTTGGGTTTTTCCTGTAGATGAAGTCTTAGGAGTGTATCGTTTTTCTCCTGATCAATTAAGAGATACTCCTGTGGTGATTTCTAAAACTCCTGATACCTACACTAAAAAAATTATAGCTTGGCAAGGCAAATATATTAATTATTTAGATCATGAATTAGTGTTTTATGAATTATTGTTTTATACTTTAAATCGGGCTTAGTTTATGTAAAAATTATAATTGCCATAAATTTTTATGATATGTATTATCTTAAAAATTTCTCTAATTCATCTAAAAGTGCTTGCTCATTTTTCCACATTTCGATTCCTTTATCTCTATATATTTTGGCAATGAAAGGAGCATTATTTTTACGGACAAATTCTTGCATTTTCACAATTTCCTTAAGAAAAATATTTGCCATATCTTGTCCTGACAATTGTTGAGAAGCTAAGACAAACATTTTAATCTTAGCTTGAGCAACGGCTATTCTTTCTACTTGATTTTTACTAATATTGGCATCTTTTGTTAATAGCACCCATCCTCTTTGACCTACTTCTGGCAACCAATCGACATCTTGGGCATTTGGGGCAAAATGTTCATCATGGATAGCAACCGTAATTCCGGCATTTCGTAGAGTTTCAACAATGCATTTCTTGCCAAGACAGCGATCAATAAAAAAAGTTATAGATTGCCCCTGACTCATGCAGCATTTCCTAATTCGCAACGGATAGCTTCTTCAATATCTTTATGATCGCAATCATAATCATAAGCCAGTTCTTCCATAGAATCTCCCGCCCAATACCGTTCTTTTAAGATACTAGTAGCCACCCCAGTATTAGCAATGACTAACCGACCAAAAGCGATACGAGGATCAATGACAACAATGCGGGGATTATTTTCTTCGTGAGAGCGAGTAAAAGGATAGAGTTTGATGGCTAATCCACTATCATCAGGTTCAATCCGTTCTAGATGAGTATTAAAGGCATTTTTTAATTCTCGTTGTCCCTTTTGAGAAGCATTAATTAAAGCCCCATATTTTTCAATAAACAGATCAACCCCATCCGTCCGAAACTGTTCCCGTGCTAGAGGATAAGGAATTTTAAACTCTTCATTAATATAATCTAGGGCTTCTCGGACTTTGTTGAGTTGAATTTGATGATCTTTACGAATTGCACGTAAAATATGAACTTCAATCAGATTAATAAAAGAGAGAAGATATGGTTTTTGTTGAGGGATATCAATGAGGGGATGAAAGAAGTTTAAACCATTGCTTATTGGGTACTTTCTTCCAATTGTCCATGAGCGAATCGTACTGCTCGAAATCCTCAGATAACGGGCAGCATCCCTAATAGAATAACTGGGAATCTCTCTAGGGTCTTTTCCTCCGTACAGGTTATTCATGGTCTGTTCACTATTACTTAACATCTTAATTATAAGAGGATTTTTATCTTAATTATTCAAAAGAAAATCTAATAACTTATCTGCCCCAAATCTAACCACATCAGTACAAGGTAGTCCGGTCGTTTCTTGGACGGTTTCTATCGCTTTTTTTGCATCTAATTCGTCTAAATGAAAAGTATTAAGGGCGATCGCTTTGACTTTTATCTCATCAGTCGTCCCCGCTACACTAGCAACACTTTCATACAATTCTATCACTTGTTTTAAGGGGGGAATAGCCACATCAGGAAGACGATTAATATGAGTTTGTCCGGCCCGATGAACTAAAATTAAATCTGTAGGTTGACTGCCTCGAATTAAGGGTAAAGTCGCAGTTGACCCTGGATGGCATAAAGAACCCTGTCCTTCTATCCATAAGACATCATAGTCATTTCCTGCCTCTAACACCATCTTTTCTACGGCCCCGGCCGCAAAATCTACCCGTATCGCATCTAAAGCAATACCTCCCCCAGAGATCATAATTCCCCCTTGTCCAGTTCCCAGGAATTTAGACTTAATTCCTCGTTTTTGGGCTGCATTATGACACTCTAAGCTAGTAGACATCTTACCGACAGACATATCGGTTCCTACGGTTAAAATACGCTGACAAACGAGCGATCTCGCTTTAGCTTTGCCGATACTTAACCCTGAAGGTTCTTGACGAATATCCCAAATCCATTGTTGGGGGTTTAAATTGGGGAAATTAGGGGCTAAAGGGGTATGTAAGCCATTAACAACCGATAATCCAGCAATAATTCCCTGTTTTATTTCTTCTTTCCACGCATCGGGTAAAATGCCCCCAGAAGGAGCAATACCTATTAATAATACATCAGGATCGCAAGTTAAAGCAGCTTGAACGCTCGATACAATGGGAATATGTTTAGGGATACCTGTTAGCTGTTTTAACGACTCTCCAGCGCATTCAGCATCAATCACCGCCACAATAGAAGCTTGTCCGTAACGTAAATAAGCTAATCCTGTTTTACCATGAGTTCCTTTTATTCCTTCATGAAGTAAGATCGCTACACGATGATTTGCTGTTAGATAGTTCATATTGTGTAAAATTAATATTATGCCCAAAAAAAAGAGCCAGTGACATTTTAATTCACTAGCTAAATTTAACGAGATTTCAAAAAAATTAGTGACCGTTACCGACAAACGCAACGGTTAAGCTATCATGAGTCAAGAAATGATCTAAATGATAAGCCCGTTCTTCAGTTTTGAGAAGAATTTGCTCATACATATAACGAGTCGCTCTATCGCCTAAACTTTCAGCTTGGGCTGCTTGACGGCGTAATACTTGAATCATCGCTTGTTCAGCTACTAAGTCATGCTCAACCATTTTACGACAGTCATACATCCCGTCGGGTTCTGATTCAAAACAGCATAACTCAGCTAATTTAGCAAAACTAGCAACTGGAATACCGCCTAACCCATTTAAGCGTTCTGCCAAGTCATGAACGTGGCCACGAACTGCGCCATAGCTTTCGCTAAAGAATTCGTGTAAAGAATAGAATTCTGAACCTTCTACGACAAAATGGTGTTTTTCGTATTGCAAAAACAATCCCTGAAAACTTGCGATCAGTACATTTAAACCTTCGCAAACGGGGACTGTCACACTTTTGTCTAGCAAGATGGGATTTTCTCCCACTTCACCAAAAGTACGGAGTAAGCCTTGAGCGGTTGCCATTTGTGTGTTCCCTTCTTAACTACACATCATATTAACAAAATACCGTATTTTAGCAACAGTTTATCGCCACTCACTAAAATCCTCCACAAAAATTTATTTTTGTTTTATTCACCTTGGAAAAGTCTCAACAGGGTTTTTTCCTCATGTGGAGCGGATCAGTATTTAAAAATAATTGAGAATTATTAGCGTTTGTCTGGTATGATAAATACGGAAACAATGACAATCTCATTGTAGTTATTGACAGCCTCCTTTAAAAATCCTCTGAAAGCCCAATATCTCAGGAAAGAGGGGGGGTGAACGGTTACATCTTATTTATCTGTCAGGGTCAATGAACTCACCTAATCTTCCCTTAGAACTCACTCAAGTGCTGCAAGTTGATTGGAGCGATCGCTGGAGTGTGTATTACCGCCTTCAGGAATTAGAGATTCTCTGTCATTGCTCAGCCTATAAACCCTTACAAGTCAAGCTTTATAGTGCGACTTCCTTAATTCAGGTTTGGAGTGTGATCAAACAACATTCAGCCTCCCGTGAAGAGTTGATCGACTGGCTTAATGACTGTTGGCACGATAGAACGACTTAAATTGTCAATTAGGAAATAAGTAAATAAAAAATTATGTCAAGTCTAACTGCAGTTTCTCAATTTCGCCTAGTGGGCCAATTAGAAAGCTTTGTCATGAAAGAGGGTGACAAGGTGAAATATGTACGAATAAAGGTAATTGACCGGGAATACTGGATTAAAATCTCTAAAAAATTACGTCAACAAGTTGATCTGTCCATGTCTCCTGGAACTTGGCTAGAAATCATCGGAAACAGGGAACCAGACGGCAAATTAGGTCTATTTAAACTGGAGGCAACTACCCTCAAAACCCTCTCTACTCCTGATATTCCTTGTGCCACTGTATTGTCAGGAAAAACTGACAAATCTACTAATGCCCGACGAATTTTAGTCTGTCAAAAATCTGATTGTTGGGAACGAGGGGGTAAAAGAGTCTGTCAGCAGTTAGAAAAAAAATTAAGCGATCGTGGTTTAGGTGATCTCGTAGAAATTCAATTAACCGGATGTCTTAAACAGTGTAAAAAAGGCCCCAATGTGGTAGTTTTACCTGATAAAACCCGTTATAGTCAGGTGAAACCTTATCAAGTTGAGGAGTTATTAGATAAACATTTTTAACAAAAGATATGATCCCCCTAAATCCCCCTTCACAAAGGGGGACTTGTTTCCGGTAGTAACTGATAACAGTTAACTGTTAACTGTTAACTGTTAACTGAAATGACCCCTACATATTTTAACGATTAACCATTTTCAACCTAGAGGTTTTAAAACGGTTCATCCAACCTTCTAAATAAGCTCGATTTTCCTTTTGTTGTTGTAAATCTTTTGTATCTAAAGGATAAGGGGCTAAACCTTTAATAGCTGCGGTAGTCACACAAAACATTGACTTTTGGAAAGTTTCACAAATTTGCACCAATAAATCATCTTCTTGACGGAAACTTTGACGATAAACTTCATGAAGATAATCAGGCAAATAATGACTCATATCTTGCATTAATAAAGTAGGAGGAATTCCCGCACCTCCAATGGGTAAAGGATCTGCATATAATGCCCCATAAGTAAAGACAGGTTGCTGTTCAGGAATTTGATAAGCTTGAGCATTATAAGAAACAGTTCCAGGAAAGGGAGTTCCTCGGAAGAAAACTGCTTCTACATAGGGAACTGCGGTATCCATTAGAAAGGTTAATCCAACAGATTTAGGCAGGATATCATAAACTTTATCGGCAATTTTTACGTTATAAGTAATGGGTTTACTCGCATCTTGAACGAACCCATCTAAAATATGTTGAACCACATCAGAAATAGATTTAATTTCACCATTATCATAGCGATCAGAAAGGTAGAGAAACATATCAGCCATGACTCGCCAAAACTGTCCTAAACCACTGTAATAAGCCATCATTCTCATGTGTTCAGGGAGAAAGTCAGGAAAGGCTTTATCTAAAGCTAACATAAACATATTATTCTTAAATTTAGCTTGAATAACCTTTTTAACCGATGTTTTAAATTCGGGAGTATCTAAGTAAGCATCTAAGCCACCGCCTCCATGCCACATCATGGCTTTCATACAGTATTCTGCATATTCAAAATTAATCCGATTATGCCACCAATGATGCAATAATTTGTTTAAAGAAATGTCTCCATTAAAATATTTAAAAAAAGGAAATAATACTAAAAATTGATTCTCAGAAATATAAATCAAGTTACGGGAATAGGCATCTAAAATTACTCCATAACTTTTGAGAATTCCCACTACTTCTAGCACATTTTGCGGGGAGTCTTTGAGGAGGGCTTCTCCTTTTTCTAGACGGTAGATATACTCAGCTAAGGAATGACGAGAGGGTTCTAATTGAATACTAACCATAATTGCTGTTATCAGTCATTTTATCTAATCTTTCTATTATTCCTTTAATTGGCTTGTTTCGTCTACTCCTTCTCTTTGGTAAAAACAAAAATACATCATGATTAGTTATAATGTTGAGTATCAAATATATACAACAATAATACACATGAAAGAACAATCTAGTAATGTAGATACTCAACAGTTGTTAAAATTACTTGTTAAATATGATTGGCTTGAAGGTACAGTGTTAGGAATCGCCAAGCAATATCTAAAGGTTATGAAAATCTTACAAGAAGACAACAAGAAGTTCTTGACACTTATGCGCTAAATTTATTTGAAGGATTTGATTGTGAAGATATTTTTATGATTGCAAATATGGGATACGACGGAAAAAATACTAAGATTCTAGATTGTGCTAGACAAATCAAAGCAGAACTAGGGTATATACCTGACGATGATTCAAGAGAAGAAGATTTAGCTTGCAGGTGGGGAATAGAAGAAAGCTATAAATAAAGTTAAAAAATTTGTCTTATTATAAACGAGGATTTCTAATCAAATAGGTGATCAGTCCCCCAAGTAAAGCCCCAAATAAAGCTAAGCTTATCTGTTTCCAATTTTTGAGTTCTCCTACTTTCTCGGCCAAATCAGGGATTTTTTGCGATGAGGTTTCTAAATTTTTAAGTCTGGCATCAATAACCCCCATTTGTCCCTTAATCTCAATTTGTCCTTTTTCTAATGCGTCAAATCGAGAATTAATCAAGTCTCTTAGTTCCTTTAAATCATTCTCTGTAACAGTAGACATCGTGTTATTCTCCAACTATAAATTATTTTCCCTAAAAGCTGTCAAAAACCAGCCTTTACTACTCGTTATATAATCAAATCTTACCATCTTATTTTAAATATACCACCGTTACCCCTGATCCTCCTTCATTTTGCGGAGCTAACTCAAAGCGATCTACTTGAGGATGACGACTTAAAAATTCATGCACCCCCTGACGTAATTTTCCTGTTCCCTTGCCATGAATTACCCATAAAACCCCTGACATAATGGCGATCGCGATCGCTTTTTCTAAGTCTGACTCAGCATCTGCAACCCGACTACCCCGAATATCGAGGGTATTTTGAGAGGTACGAATTAAAGGCACAGTTTGAGGTTTAATGGGCTGTGGTGGGGGTGTAGTTGGTGTTTTAGCCTTAACTACCATTTCTACCTTTTTGCCGTCTAAAGACTCAATATCCGTGAAAGGAATGGTCATTTTCATCAGGCCAAAACGAACGGTTAATAATGCCCCTTCTGTATTTACTGTTAAAACTTCCGCCGTTTGACCTAAATTAGACAATCTTACTCGTTCCCCTACTTGAGGTTGATAACTCGGTTGACGTTTTTGAGCCTGGGGTAACTGACGTTGCTTAATGTCTTGTAATGCCTCACTTGCTTGTTGGGCTTTTTGTCCAGTTTGGTTTCCTTGTTGCAGTTGACGGATCACCTGGGCTATTTCTTCTTTAGCGATCGCGATCGCTTTTTGCACTTCTTGTTCTTGATACCTTTTTAATTCTTGTTCTCTTTCTTGCAAGGAAGAAGCTTTTTGAGATACTTCTTCATAAAATTTTTCAGTTTTTTGCAGTAATTTGCCAGCTTGTTGAGCTTTTTGTTCCTGTTCTCGTCGTTGCTCTTCTAATCCTGCTATAACTTGATTAATCTCCTCAGAAAAGCCCCCAATCTTGCTTCTGGCTTCCTCAATAATCTCTTGATCTAATCCTAACCGTTGAGCGATAGTTAAAGCATTAGACCGTCCAGGAATGCCCCACAACAGCCGATAAGTGGGCGATAGGGTACTATCATCAAATTCAACGGAAGCGTTCTCAAAGCGGTCATCTTCATATTTTAAGGCTTTGAGTTCTCCATAATGAGTCGTGGCAATAGTTAATAAGGCATGATCCGCTAAATAATGTAACAAGGCGATCGCTAATGCACTTCCTTCGGCCGGATCTGTTCCTGCACCTACTTCATCTAATAGTACCAGTGATGGGGTAATGGGGTGATGGGGTAATGGAGTGTGGGGAGTGTGGGGAGTGTGGGGAGATAGGATAGGGGACTGTAGGGGTTTAATATCATTAAACCCATCAGGACTTAAAGCTTCAATAATCCGAACAATACGGCGAATATGTCCCGAAAAAGTTGATAAACTCTGTTCAATTGATTGTTCATCGCCAATATCTGCTAAAATATCCCCAAACCAAGGCAATTCAACGGGTTCTCTGGCAGGAATAAATAAGCCCACTTTCGCCATTAATGCGGCTAAACCGATTGTTTTCAGGGTAACGGTTTTTCCCCCCGTATTTGGCCCCGTAATAGCCACAACCCGAATTTTAGGATTAATCAGTACATTAATAGGTACAATGGGGGTTCCTTGTTCATGGTTTTGTTGCCACACCAACAAGGGATGACGTAACTGTCGCAGGGTAATAGTTTCTCCTTTCCCTACGTCAATAAATCTAGGGATGTTTCCTTCTAACCACAAACTATAACGGGCTTTAGCCGTAGCTAAATCTAATATAGTAGCGATCGCCAACAAATAATCTAAGTCTTCTTGTACCTCGGCCACTTGTTCGGTTAACTTTCGCAAAACCGCTTCTTCTTCGACTTGTTCTTGACGGCGATATTGTCGTAGTTTATTGCCCCATTCCACAATAGAATGAGGTTCAATATAAAGGGTAGCTCCGGTACTGGATGTATCGTGAATAATGCCCGGAATTTGGTCTTTTTGAGGGGCTTTAACGGGAATGACAAAGCGATCGCCTCTTTGAGTTATTACCGACTCTTGTACTGCTCCTCCTTGTCGTTGTAAGATACTATGTAGTTTTTGGTAGATTCTCTCCCGAATTTCCTTGAGATTGCGGCGAATTTCTCCTAATTTGGGACTAGCCCGATCCGCAACCGTTCCTCCTTCCTCAATACAATGATGAATGGCTTGTTCTAATTCGGGATAAGTCCTGACATCAGTGACTAATTCGGTTAAAATGGGCAAATCTTCGTAATTTTCAATGACACGCCTTAGTCTTCTGACTCCTGCTAAAGTAGTCGCAATATTGAGTAAATCTTGTCCGAATATCAGCCCCCCTATTTTCGCCCTATCTAGAGATTCTCCAATATCATTGATCCCTTCAAATGACCATCTTGACTCTAAACTTTGCTCTAGACGATAAATTTCTTGGGTTTGGGCTAATAGTTCTTGACTTTCCTCTAAACTACCAGGAATAACCAATTTTCTCGCCGCTACTGTTCCTAGTTTTGTCGCAGCAAACGTGGCTAGATGTTGACATAATCTAGGCCATTCTAACAGTTCTAAGGTTTCTTGTTGAATCAAGGCAGGATCATTGGATAAATAAAGATTTTATTAACTCATTATAATCTTAGGCAGAAGAAACCGCTTCAACTTGAATCACAATAGTACTTGAAAACTATTTAGATCATGTTATTGCCAATATTTACAAGCAGCATAAGCTAAAGTAACAACTCCGGTAATAATAGCAGATTCATCTATTTCAAATTGGGGATGATGAAGGGGATAATTTTGTTTATTATCATAGCCTACTCCTAAACGAAACATAGAACCTGGAGCGTGTTCTAAATAGAGAGAAAAATCTTCTGCTCCCAGAGAAGGTTCCGGCAGAATTTCAACATACTCATTTCCCCAAGCTTCTCGACTAGCAGACTCCAGAATTTGGGTTAAAGCGATATCATTTTGTACCGAAGGAACTCCCCGACGATAATTCATTTCATATTTAGCATTATAAGTATTACAAACATTAGAAATAATTCCCTCTATCCATTGAGGAAGATTAGCATGAGTTTCAGGATGAAGCGATCGCACAGTTCCGGCCATTCTAACTTGATCAGCAATTACATTTGGGGCCCGTCCCCCATTAATTTGACCAATACTTAAAACGATGGGACGTAAGGGATTTTGCGTGCGACTAATAGCTTGTTGTAAAGTAGTAATAACTTGAGAAGCGATCCAAATCGCATCAATAGCCTCATGAGGACGGGCCCCATGACCTGACTCCCCTTGAATAAAAATTTCAATATCATCTGCGGCCGCAGTTAAGGCCCCATAGCGAATGCCCACAGAACGCGCTTTAATGGAAGGGAAGACATGAACCCCAAAAATAGCCTTAACATCCCGCATCGCACCGTCTTGCACCATCCAGCTTGCACCCTGAGCGATTTCTTCGGCCGGTTGAAACAAAAACCGAACATTTCCGGGCAAATATTCTGTAAACTGAGATAGAATCATCGCGGTTCCGAGTCCGACGGTGGTATGAACATCATGACCGCAAGCGTGCATAACACCTGGTTTACAGGAAGCAAATTCTAGGTTTGTTCGTTCCTCAATGGGTAACGCATCCATATCCGTACGAATAGCGAGGATACGTTCATCGGTTCCGCTTCCCTTTAACTGTCCCAATACACCAGTTTTCCCTACTGCTTCTCTAACATGAATTCCACAAGAGGAGAGAACCCCCGAAACATAGGCCGCGGTTTGATATTCTTGTCCACTGAGTTCAGGATGAGCATGAAAATGACGACGAATTTCAATTAGTCTAGGAGCTAAAGATTCAGCTAAGTCTTTAATTTGGGAGAGCATGGATATTAATTAAGATTCACTTTTAATTTAACCCACATTCCGCGAAATTGGAGTATGCTCAAGGCGATTTCAATCATCTCCAAAAATCCCCCTATTAAAAAAAACTTCAATGAGCAATCCTACCCCTTTAAACCTTGACCAGCCAACCTATTCCCTGAAACAGCTTACTCAGTATTTCCTCAAACTCGGAACCCTAGGTTTCGGCGGGCCGATCGCTCTGATTGGCTATATGCACCGGGATTTGGTAGAAGAGCGTCAGTGGATTTCTGAGGCCGCATATCAGGAAGGATTAACCCTCGCACAAGTTGCTCCTGGCCCCCTAGCCGCGCAATTGTCATTTTACTTAGGTTATGTTCACTA
The DNA here is from genome assembly GCF_003864295.1 of Aphanothece sacrum FPU1. Classification (NCBI taxonomy): domain Bacteria; kingdom Bacillati; phylum Cyanobacteriota; class Cyanophyceae; order Chroococcales; family Aphanothecaceae; genus Aphanothece; species Aphanothece sacrum. Next base: position 359,686 of record NZ_BDQK01000017.1, read on the forward strand.
TGGCATTTTAGGCTCGGCGTTAGTCGGTATTACCTTTGTTGTGCCATCATTTTTGATGGTAGTCGCTCTAGGATGGGCTTACACTCTTTACGGTGGTCTCAGTTGGATGCAAGCCGTATTTTATGGCGTGGGTGCGGCGGTAATTGGGATTATTGCCATGAGTGCTTATAAACTAACCCGTAAAACGGTGGGGACGGACTGGCTATTATGGGGCATTTATTTGGTGAATGCAGCAGCCACGATTATTACCCAGTCGGAAAGAATAGAGTTAATTTTAGGCGCGGGGGTATTGGTTTGGTTGATCAAATCCCCACCAAAAAAATGGTTCAGAGGCAACAAGTTAAATAGTTTGATCGGCTTTCCCCTCATCCCCTTTTTGGCCGCAGTTCCCACTGCAACACCCAGTTTACTCGGACAGATTTTTATCTTCTTTGCAACGGCGGGTTCTTTTGTCTTTGGAAGTGGTTTAGCTATCATTCCGTTTTTGTATGGTGGGGTGGTCAAGGATTTTCAATGGCTCAATGCTCAAGAGTTTCTGGATGCGGTGGCTGTTGCTATGATTACACCAGGGCCAGTTGTGATTACCACAGGATTTATTGGGTTTCTGATAGCAGGACTGCCAGGAGCTTGTATAGCGGCGATCGCTATGTTTATTCCCTGCTACTTGTTAACGATTATCCCTGCACCTTATTTCAAGAAACACGGCAAAAACCCCAGTATTTCCGCATTTGTTAATGGGGTAACTGTTGCAGCAACCGGAGCGATCGCCGGAGCAGTTGTGGTTTTGGGACAACAATCTCTGCGGGACATCCCTACAATTTTGATGGGACTTCTTACCTTGACTGTACTTTGGCGGTTTGGCAAAAAGATACCCGAACCCCTAATTGTAGCGATCGCGGCAATTGTTGGTCTAGTAGTATATCCGCTCATTTATCCGTAGATATAGCAGAAGTCAGAAATTCTTTACTTAACAACAGTTAGTGGGTAAGCAGATACCCCATGATAAAACTTTTTAAGTGAATGCCGCTAAGTTATCCCGCGATCGCCACAAGCAGAAAAAGCTCGAAATATCTGCTATACCTGGATTTGAAACCAGTTTACATTGATGAATAAGTGTAAAATATTAGATGAAACTAACACAGTACATTAACTTATGACTAACTTAATCATGTCACACAATCCCTTACTTATTGGTGAAGGAATTCCACCTTTTGAGCAAATTAAACCTGAACAAGTGGTTCCAGCTATGACGGAATTACTTCAAAATTTAAACACACAACTGACTGATTTAGAAGCAAAGGTTATTCCAGCTTGGGAGGGGTTAGTTGACCCTTTAAACAAATTAGAAGAACGGTTAACCTGGACTTGGGGAATTATTGGTCATTTAATGGGAGTTAAAAATAGTCCAGAATTACGTCAAGCTTACGAAACTGTCCAACCTAATGTTGTTCAATTTATTAACAAATTAAGTCAAAGTCAACCCATTTATCAAGGTTTTAAAACTCTCAAAAATAGTTTTGTTTGGGATAGTTTAGAAACGGCTCAAAAACGAATTGTCGAAACAACTATCCGAGAAGCAGAATTATCTGGAGTGGGTTTAACAGGAGAAAAAAGGGAACAGTTTAATCAAATTCAATTAGAATTAGCTGAACTTTCAACTAAATTTTCTAATCATGTTTTAGATGCAACTAAAGCATTTAAACTCAAATTAACTCAAGAGGAACAAGTAGACGGTTTACCTCCCAGTTTACTCAGTTTAGCGGCACAAACTGCCCGTTCAGAAGGAGAAGAAAACGCTACTCCTGAAAGTGGCCCTTGGGTAATTACTTTAGATTATCCTAGTTATGTTCCTTTTATGAAATATAGCACCCAATCTGATTTACGGGAGACTCTTTATAAATCGTTTATTTCTCGCGCTTCTACTGGAGAATTAGATAATAATCCTTTGATTGAGCGTATCTTAGAATTGCGAAAAGAACAAGCTCAATTACTGGGATATAATACCTATGCTGAGGTAAGTTTAGCTCGCAAAATGGCCCCCAATGTAGAAACAGTAGAAAGCTTACTTGAGGAGTTACGTCAGGTTAGTTATGAGGCGGCTTTAAAAGACTTAGAAAGCATAAAAACTTTTGCTAAGACTGATGATTTAAAACATTGGGATATTAGTTATTGGTCGGAAAAACAACGGGAATTTTTATTTAATTTTAGTTCGGAAGAATTACGTCCGTATTTCCCTTTACCTCAAGTTTTAGACGGTTTATTTACTTTAGCTAAACGTATTTTTGGGGTAACAATTATTGCGGCTGATGGAAAAGCACCAATTTGGCAAGAGGATGTCCGATATTTTCAGGTGAATAATGAAGCAGGAGAAGCGATCGCACATTTTTATTTAGACCCCTATAGTCGTCCTTCAGAAAAGCGAGGAGGGGCCTGGATGAATGATTGTATTGGACGGGCAAAAATTCGTCTAGAAGAACAATTTATCACCCGTTTACCTGTGGCATATTTAATTTGTAATCAAACTCCTCCTATTGATGGCAAACCTAGTTTAATGACCTTTGATGAAGTTAATACTCTCTTTCATGAATTTGGTCACGGGTTACAACATATGTTAACTAAAGTTGACTATCTGGGTGCATCAGGTATTAATAATGTAGAGTGGGATGCTGTAGAATTACCCAGTCAATTTATGGAGAATTGGTGTTATGACCGGACAACTTTGTTTAACATGGCTAAACATTATGAAACGGGAGAAACGTTACCAGAACATTACTATGATAAATTAATTGCTGCTCGTAATTATATGAGTGGTTCGACTATGTTACGGCAATTACATTTTAGTCTTTTGGACTTAGAATTACATCATCGTTATCAACCGAATGGGAAAGAAACACCCTCTCAAGTTCGGGAACGTTTAGCACAAAAAACAACGGCAATGAAACCGTTACCAGAGGACGCATTTTTATGTTCTTTTGGACATATTTTTTCGGGAGGTTATGCAGCAGGATATTATAGTTATAAGTGGGCCGAAGTGTTAAGTGCTGATGCTTTTTCTGCGTTTGAAGAAGTGGGTTTAAATGATGAACAAGCAGTGTCAGAAACAGGTAAACGTTTCCGAGATACTGTCTTAGCATTAGGGGGAAGTTTACACCCGATGGAAGTGTTTAAAGCTTTCCGAGGAAGGGAACCGAAAACCGAACCTTTGTTAAGACACAGTGGTTTATTACAAATGGTCTAAAATAGATTAAAATGGGGTGAGTAATTCTCACCTTTTTATCATTCCCAGTTGTTCTAATATCGCCCTTATTAAGTGCAGAAAATGAGTCAAGACTTTCTTCATGAATCTCTACAAATAGATTATCGATTAAGAGCAACTTTTTTTTATAGAAAGTTATATGATTTGGGTTTTAAATATTTTCATAATGAAATTTTAAAATTAATAGAAATTGCAGAAACTTATAATTGGGAACAAAAAAATAATTGGGGAGTTTCTGAAAAAGCATGGATAATTTTAGAAAATAGTAAAATTCCTCAAGTCGCTGTTTTTGCTCATCCGAGAGTTCTTCAAGAACAACCTAAATTATCAGCTTATTATCGTAGCGTAGCGATGCTTCCTCAAAAAGCAGTTAATAAATTAGCTTTTACGATTAAAACAATAGAAGAAGGCAAAAAATTATCAACTGATAAATCCATTATTTTATGTCAATTATATAACTCCCATTCTAGCTTAATTATAGAAAGTGCCAATGAATATACACAAGATGATATTTATGCCCTAATGTATGCTTCTGCGGGCGCACAAATTCAAGGTTCTTGGAATAATAAAATTGGAGAAGAAGCAGAAATTTTAACTCGAAAATTAATTCTTCGTACTTTATTAGAAGAAAATTTAATTATTTCTGTTATTTATAAAGAAGGAAATTCAAGTAATAACTTAGATGATATAATTGATAAAACTGATTTAATATCAGGGATTAGATTAACTAATCAAACCAGTATTTTATTCTCTAGTGAACCAGATATTTCTTTTCTTAATGCGAATGGACAATTAGTAGCAGTCATAGAAATTAAAGGGGGAAAAGATACTGCTGGAGCATTAGAAAGATATGGTGCTGCTAAAAAAAGTTTTGAAGAAGCAAGACGTTTAAATACAAAAGTTACTACAATATTTTTAGCTAGTTGTATCACAGATGAAGTCAAGAAAAGACTTGAAAATGATGAATTAATTAATCATATCTATGATTTAACCAAAATTGTTGCTGAAGATGAATTTAGATATAAGTTTACAGATGATATCCTAAAATTAATTGAAATAGACGTAAAAAAAAAGTAGTTGAACCTTCAGTTAAAACTATAGTAACTTTACAGCTTAGTTTACCTTTTAATGATAGTAAACAATCTAATAAATCAGCAATAATATCAAATTTTTCTGAGAATAAAGTATCTTCTGATCAAGCAAGATTGTTATTAGAAAATAAATATTCACATCTTTTTGAAGAAACCAATGAATATAATCGAAAAATAGTGAGTTTTCAAGGAAATAAAGGAAAAAATATTCATGGATGGTTTAAATATAAAGAAGGTTTTTCAGAAGAATTAGTAAAAAATCTTATTAAAAAATTTGGGATTAAATCTGGTGATACATTATTAGAACCTTTTTGCGGTTCAGGAACAACTTTGTTAGTGGCTAAGTCTTTAGGAATTAATGCCATTGGGTTTGAAATTTTGCCTATTTGTCATTTAATTTGGCAAGCTAAATCTAAGATTGCTCAATATAATTTACAAGAATTAGAAAAAATAATCAAACTCATTGAAATTAATATCCCTCAACAAGTTGATTTAACTTTTCCCCATCTCAAAATAACACAATTTGCCTTTTCTCAAGAAATAGAAAATGATTTAATGTTTTATTATCAGTGGATTGAAAACTTAGATATTTCCCAAGAAACAAGAATTTTATTAAAGATGATATTAATGAGTATTCTTGAAGAAGTAAGCTATACAAGAAAGGATGGACAATATCTAAGGTGGGATTATCGTTCTGAAAAAATTCAACAAAGAAATCAAACAAGATTAATTCAAAACAAAAAAAATATTAAAATATTTAATAAAGGAGATATACCCTCAGTAAAAGAATCTTTAGTAAAATCTTTAAATATAGTTTTTGATGATATTAAGTTTAGCAAAATGAGTAATTTAATGGATGATAAAAGTAAGCAAGATTTTATTCAAGGTAGTGTCTTAGATTTACTTCCTACCATTGAAGATGAAAAATTTTCTGGTGTAATTAGTTCACCTCCTTACTGTAATCGTTATGATTATACTAGAACCTATGGGCTAGAATTAGCTTACTTAGGTATTAATGAACAAGAAATCCGTCAACTTCGTCAAAATCAATTATCTTGTACAGTAGAAAACCGTTCAAAACTAGAAAGTTTAGAAAAGCTATATACTTCTTTGGGACAACATCATAGATTTTTATATTGTCAAAAAATTCTCAATGAAAGTAAAGCATTTCAAGAAATTAATAATGCTTTAGAAAAAAGATGGGAAAGAGGAGAAGTAAATAATAAAGGAATTGTTTTAATGGTTAAAGATTATTTAATTGAATTAACTTTTGTAATTCTGGAAATGTATAGAACTTGTAAAAAAGGAACCTATGTTATTTTAGTCAATGATTTAGTTAAATATAGTGGAGAAATTATTCCGATCGATACATTTTTTACAGAGATAGCAGAAAAGATTGGGTTTTCTCCAATTACTATATATATTTTGCCCCAAAGGAAAGGAAACAGTAGTCAACAAATGGGTAAATTTGGAAGAACTGCATTACGAAAAAGTATTACCGTTTGGCAAAAAGAATGATATAATTACAACAATAAAACCAAAAGCTAGAGTAACTAAGTTTTTTAAACAGGGTAAAACAATAAGTATTCAAAAGCATAGTCTTGTCAATAAGTCAACTAATAATTAACATTATAGTCAAAAAAAATACTTAAGTATTCGTGAATACCTTGTCTTATCCTGTGAAAAATCATTACAATGAAGGAAAATATTAAAAAATATTACAAATATGAGTAACACCAGTTTAGAACAAATTTCCCAACAACTCGACAGCGAAAACTCCCGCGATCGCTTGTTAGCCTTAGCTGCCTTAAGAGAAGTGTCCCCAGAAGACGCTGTACCCTTAATTAAGAAGGTTTTGAACGACGAAATGCTCCCAGTGCGCTCAATGGCGGTTTTTGCCTTGGGAGTCAAACAAACTGACGAATGCTTCCCCATCCTAGTCAAACTCTTAGAAACCGATAAAGACTATGGCATTCGCGCCGATGCGGCAGGTGCGTTAGGATATTTAAAAGATCGCAGGGCCTTTGAACCACTAGTCAGAGCCTTTTATGAGGACACTCAATGGTTAGTACGTTTTAGTGCTGCTGTATCTTTGGGCAATTTACAAGATATTCGCGCCAAAGAAGTCTTATTAAACGCCTTAGAGAGTCAGGAAACCGTAGTACAACAAGCCGCGATCGCCGCTTTAGGAGAGATCAAAGCCATTGATGCGGTTGAGGCTATTTTAAACTTTGCTAGTTCAGAAGACTGGTTAATTCGACAACGGTTAGCAGAAGCATTAGGTAACTTAGAAACAGATAAAAGTATCTCAGCCTTGAAATTTCTGGCTAAAGATGCTCATTTCCAAGTCAGTCAAGCGGCGATATTTTCTTTGGAAAAGCTAGGACAACAGATTTGAGTTCCACAGATGGTTTACAATGAGAAAGGTTGATTGTGATCAATCAGCCGTTTATTGTTTAATAAAGAAAACAAAAGCGATTTACTCATGGACATTCAAGCTTTTTTAGATTTATGTGTCGGACAATGGTTTTCTCAGCGTAGTATCTATTATTTTCAACAGGAAAAAGCTGAGAGTCATAAATCAGAATTGATAGTTGAATGGTTAGAGAGAGATCATACAGAAGTCTTTTCCTTGTGTCAACAGTATCAGATCAATTCCAAAACAACTATTGGCGCTCAAAAAATTACTTGGGATACATCCACTGACTGGGGAAAACCTAAACAAATTGGTTCAGCAATAATTATTTTTATTCCTGACGTTAATAAACCAGAAATAGGGCGAATTTTAAGGAAAGTAGGTAATTCTAATTTACCCGCTAAATTAGGTAATTACAGTTTAGGAGAAGATGAAGCCTTAACTTTAACCTTAGAAGATAATAACAACTATTTAGAAGAACGTTTATCGTTTGCTAGTCCTAATTTACGGTTGCGTACCAGTTTAACAAAAGCACGTAATGGGTTTAGTCAAACGGCCTTTTATTCAGAAATTCGTAAACTCCCACCCCAAGCTGCGGCTTAGATGTTCTCATAATTGAAATTTTTGGCTAATTACTACTCACAAAATCACATACTAATCTTCCAGAATGAACATTTTTAGTAATCTTTTTTCCTCCTCCAGCAAAACTCAGGAGAAACCTCAAAAACAGCCCCAAATTGGATTACCACGACCTAAAAAAAGTCGTCGGGGTATAGAAACCAAGTCTCCTCAAGAAATCGCCATTATGCGTCAATCTGCTCAGATTGTAGCGACTATTCTCCAAGAAATTCAAGCGATGGTAGAACCAGGGATGACAACAGGGGATTTAGATGTTTATGCGGAACGTAGAATTAGAGAAATGGGGGCAATTCCTAGTTTTAAGGGATATCATGGTTTTCCTGGCTCTATTTGCGCTTCTATCAATGAGGAAGTGGTTCATGGTATTCCTAACCCAAAAAAGAAAATTAGAAGCGGAGATGTGTTAAAAGTGGATACAGGAGCCTATTATCAAGGGTATCATGGTGATTCTTGTATTACCATTGCCGTCGGTAAAGTTTCGTCTAAAGCGTCTCGTTTAATTCAAGTAGCAGAAGAAGCGTTATATGCAGGAATTAAAGAGGTTAAAGCGGGCAATTATTTATTAGATATTGCCGGAGCAATTGAAGATAAAATAAAAAAATCTGGTTATAGTGTAGTAGAAGATTATACGGGTCATGGAGTAGGTCGTAATCTTCATGAAGAACCTTGTGTTTTTAATTATCGTACTAGAGAATTACCCAATGTTAAATTACGCGCAGGGATGACATTGGCCATTGAACCTATTGTTAATCAAGGGTCAAAATATACTCGTATTTTACGCGATCGCTGGACAGTTGTAACGGTTGATAATGCGCTTTCTGCTCAATTTGAGCATACTGTATTAGTGACAGCAACAGGGTATGAAATTTTAACTGATCGCAGTAAAATTTCAGTTTAATTAAGTTTTAAAAATCAGAGCAGGAGTTTTAAATACAATGAAACCTAATTTACAATATCAGGCGATCACCGTTGTTTTTTCTATCGTTTCTTGTTCTGCGTTTAAATATTTAAGGCATTTGAAGTAACCTTGCTCCCACAACTTTTTCACCGCATTTTCCATGCCCTCACGAGTAACTTCGGGGAGGATAATTAAGCCAGGTTCAGCTAAAAAAGGAGTTCCTAATTCTGTTTCTGCTTCTAAGTCTTGCTGTAAGCGAATGGGATCTATAAAGTAAACCGAATATTCTCCCTCTGAAGTCTTAACTATCCCGTCACTTCTATAGCCTTTCATTGGCGTTTCTTCGTCGTCTTTTTCTTCCCATCCATATTGAAAAGTTAATTTTATATCATCTTTCATTGGTGCTATTCCTCCTCAATTACTTGAATTTTTCTAAGTTCTTCGTTAAACTGTCTAAAGGTTAATAAATTGGCGGCACGAGGAACAATTTCATAATGTTGTAGATCTCGCCCTCTTTGGATAATTTTTAAAGTATCAGGCAAGTAAATAATTTTATAAGCTCCTCCAAAACGCCGAACTTTATTGGGATCTAGATGAACAGAAATGCCATTAGTCGGTTTAACAAAATCTGTTTTTGGGTCAGTTTTTACTTCGTTTGGTTTGGCAATAAATTGATTCCCTCCTCTATAAATAGGTTGTTTGAGTTCCATCTCTTTTTTGTTAGTATGATTGATGGGTATAGTGTGTTACACGCTTAACTTATCTTATAGCATCTAATTGCCGACAGTGAGAATCAACACCAATAAACCCATCTTCTAAATTGTCAGATGCTATGATACATCGTTTTTGACATCAACACAACCGAAGTTTAGGACTTTAAGACACAAAGTTAAGAACAGATCACTAATGTATGTCAAAAAGTAGTTCTTAATTTAATAATAGTAATCGCACTAGAAAAATCGTTTAATAAGCCCTAATTAAAGTAGGTTTTCTTCCATTTTCTTCAAAGCTATTCTCAAATTTGCTTGTGTCCAGAGGAGAGGAGTTGCATCATTAGCCATATATTTACCATCCTCTAGATAATAAAGTTCTGGACATTTAAACTCACCTGTTCTGGATTTTTCTTCAGTTATTTGTCCCAAAGAACGGTTTAAATAAAATATTTGCTGTTTTAAATATTTCTCTTGCTGTGTCTGTTGAAACTTAAGTCCAAAAATGACTGAAATAATGGGATCAAAAATGCACCATTGAGCTTCTTGTCCTTCTTGAATCAATGAATTACGATAAGACATATCATCACTAATATCAGCCGTTCTTTGCTCAGGAGAAAGTCTTGTTCTATAATCAGCAGCCCAAAATGAGTCTAACAGATATCTTCTAATTCCGTAATCACCTTGAAGATTATTAATTACATTTTGAACAATTTGATCAGCCATTTCACCCTCAACAACTTCTAGAGGATATACCAAGAAAAGTAATGCTGAGTCATATTTCCTCATTTTTTCCCCCGCTTCTTTACATTCATAGGGCAATATTTCATTTAATGCGTTTGTGCCTTTTTGAATTAATTTATCCAGAAAATCAATAGTAACAAATTCATTTTTGTAGACAAGATGTTGTGATATATTATGGTATTTAATAAATGTGTTTTTAATAGCTTTAAGTCCTGCTATAACTACTCCAATACTTGAGGCTTCTATTTTTCGTTCTTCTTCCCAGTGACCGCTATCTTCATCTTTCCAATAAGAAATAGCGTTAAAATATAGAGGGAAAAGAGCTAAAATGTCAATATTTTCTTTTTCTATTATTAACAAATCTTCATTTAATAATTTACAGTAGAGCCACAAAAAATAACCTAAAGCATCATTTTGAGCATGAGACCACTTCTCATTTATTTCTTGTAATTTTTCCCCATCAAATCTTACATGAGGTCGTTCCATAACATTATTAGCTAGACTTGGAAAGCAGATTATTCGCTCAAATTTTTGTCTATAATTTTTAAAATATTCCATTAAAGAATTCAGATTTTTAATTGTTGTATTGTAGTCTCCAAAAACATAATGAGCGTGTGCAACATGGATATTATCTCTAACCCAAACTTGCTGATAACCAGTGTATTCAGTTTCTTCTGTTGTTACAGCAGCAGAAAACAATCCTGTCGAAAGAGGAAAGAAATTAAGTGTATTTTTCTTGTCTAGAAACTCAACAATTTTGTGAATTTTTTCTACTGTATAATTATACTTGATTAAGTCAAGCATCTTTTCATTTTGTACAATTAACATTTTTGGGTTCTCCGCAACTTTAGCCTTATAAAGTGTGATTCTACCGAACAAGTTATGTTAAATCAACGTCTACATCACAGACCTTATGTCTGATACTATAGGAACGAAACCTCCCTTCGGATGCAAAAATTAAACCCGCGTAGGCGGGTTTTGTTTTTATAGCTTAACCCTTTAAGGTTTTCAACAGGTGGGTTACGGCGCGGACAGGAAAACTAGATTAGAATTCACAAATTATAGCCCGCGCCTAACCCACCCTACGATATATAAGATTTTGTTATCATCACAGGTACGGGAGAGCCTTAAATTTTATCTATGTAACTTGTTCTTCAATCCATTTAATAATATCTTCAATTAAATTATCTTTGATAATAAAGTTAGTTAATTCAGCAATATATTCTTGAGAAATAATTGCGATCGCGCCTTGAAATTTCCTCAACATTTCTAACAAATTATGGGATAAATTTGAAGTATTAAAAGGATCATAAAACAACCAAATAAACTGAGTATTAGGGGCATGACGTTGTAAAATATTCCAATAAAGTCGTAATTTAGCCATTGTTTCAGGAAGACCATATTCAAAAGTAGAACAACCTTGTTCTAACATTTGATCATAAATATCAATTAAAGGATTATCAGGCTCAATAAATCGACTACTATCAATCCAAATTAGATGAATTTTCTCAAACTCCTGACGTTGTTTAATAGTTTGTTGTAATTGTTCTAATAAAGAAAGAGTCGAATTAAATTTTGTGAAAGAAACAGACGAAGAAATCCCCTTAACCTCTTTATTTTTAGTTTTAATAAGGTCAGTAGATAGAGGACTTTGATGCCAAGCTTGATAGAATTGTGCATAGGATAAATGATGAGAACAGTGCCAAAGAACTTGATAACAAGCTAAATCAGGCTGTTTACTTTCTGATTCATTAAACAAGTAATCTCGTAATTCTGTCACCATCTGAGACATTTGGGAAACTGATATTAAAGCCATTAAACTATGAGCTACTTCCATTCGCACAGATAAATCTTTTACTGTTTGCAGTTGTTTAATTAAAACCGCGATCGCTTCCTTATTACCTGGAGCAATTTTACCCAAACTTTTAGCCGCACAACGACGAGTTTCTAAATTAGTACTCCTTTGAAGCAGACGAATTAAAGTAGCGATCGCGGCTGGATTATTAAGTCCAATTTCCCCTAAACTTTCAGTAGCTAAACTACGAATATCTCTATCTTGTGTTGACCCGATTAACTGGATCAAAGTCCGTAAAGATTCTAAATTATTAGGATCAATTTTACCTAAACTGGCTGCCGCTTGACGACGGGTAAATTCATTCGTTGAAGTTTGCAATAATTCGAGCAGAACACTTATCGCATCAGGATTCCCCGGATCAAACTTGCCTAAATGTTCTGCTACTTCTCGATGAGTAGCCTCATCATTCGTTTCCTGCATTAACTCAATAGAAGTTGCAATAATTTTAGGATTTGTCGGGGCGATTTTACCTAAACTATCTAAAGATTCTTTGCGTAATAATAATTGCTCTCCAGACACTAACAATTGTTCTAAGGCTGTGATAGCTTCTCGATTACCTGTCCCGATTTTTCCTAAACTACTAACAGCTATCCAACGTGTATAAATATCTTCAGTATCCCCTAAAAGATTAACCAAAGCCGTAATGATTTGAGCATTGCCTCGAGAGACTTCTCCGAGACTATAGACAGCTTCACGGCGAATCACCTCTGGAGTGGTTGGTTTCGTTAATTGTATCAGAACCGCGATCGCCGTTGGATTACCAGGGTCAATTTTTTCCAGACTTTCGGCCGTTTGTCGGCGAATTGCTCCATCTTTAATAGTACGAATTAATTGAACTAAAACCGCGATCGCAGTAGCATTACCTTGACCAATCACTTCTAGACACTGAAATACTCGTCTTCTTAACGCGGGGGAAGGTTGATCATGAAGCAAATATACTAAAGCATTAATAGCCTCAAGATTTTTCTTACCAATTTTTTCTAACCCAGAAAAACCAATCTGACGGACTTGTTCAGTTTTTTGTGTTTCTATAAGATTAATAAAAGTAGCGATCGCTTGAGAATTACCAGGATCAATAATACCTAATGTTTCTGCTGCTAACCAACCCAAAGATTCCGAAGGAAATTTTTTCAAATATTGACCAGTTTTACGAATGGCCAGAGGGTTTCCTTTACCAATCATAGCTAAATAATGAAACCCTTCTGATGGTAAAAGGTGATCTTGAGGAGATTCAATTAAATTAAACAGAGACTCAATAGCTAAAGAGGGAATAAATTGTTTAATAGATTCTCGCGCATAATCAACTAAGGGGTTCTGAGAAAATAGATTTTCAGAGTTACTTCCCCCTGTCTCGAAACCCCATTTTATTAATTGTTGACTCATTTCAGGGCCATAAGAACAAGTCGAAAATTCTTTGACAATGGAGACAGCCAAAAAATAAGCCCGTAACCCATAAAAATTAACTGGGCCACAATCATCACAGAAAGTTATTAAAGCTTGAATAAAGGCTTCTTTTTGCTCAATATCGATATCTTCTCGTCCTAACCAAAAACCCATAATTCCTTGCCACTGAGGGTCAAAAATTGGGAATTCTTGTTCAGATATTGCCTTATGAGGTTGCTCGAAAAAAAACTTCCAATCATCAATTGCTAGAGACGCAAAATAATCTTGAAAACTGCGATCGCCGAAACTATAATAATAATTTTCTCCGGTTTCCCCAATAACTCCTCTAGGGACTAACCACTTTAACTGAACGGCTAACTTAACCCAAGCAGATTCTTCTCCTAAACTATCCTCAATCATCTTTTGAGATATAATAGAAGACCATTCCCCCTGACATTGAGCAGATAGAGCTAAAGTAGTCAAAGCGTTATTTAACTGTTGTTGTTGTTGGGGAGTAGTGGTGATATTTTCGGCTTGCCATTGATAAAATTCTTTGATTAACTGTTGATAAAGTTGGGCAGTTGTTTGAGGTAAATGTCCCGGTGATTTTTGCCACAAACGACACAATAAAGCTAAACGTAAGGGATTTTTAATGAGATCATCAATCCATAGGTTGCCTAATTCATCAAGGGTTCGATATAATTGACGGACTAAATCTTCAGTTTCGGCTGCTTGTTCCAAAAAACTGACACTTGGACGGAAACACTGCTCAATAAATTGCTGAACTCCCACAGGATAAGACAATTCTTCTGTTTTATACAGTTCATAATGGGATAATGTTTGAGTTTGAGTTTGCCAAGTTTGAGTTTGACAAGAAACAATGACTTGACTATTATCTATCCATCCTTGGAGTTGTTGTTGTAAATATTCCAAGGTAGATGAAGGAGACTGACTCTCACCTTCTGCAAATAAATAGTCCATCCCATCTAATAAAAACCAAATATGACCGCTATTTAAGAGGTTTTCAAAAGATTCTTGCCAATTAATAATGGGAACAGTATCTCCCTTATAATAGTTAGAAGCTTGAGATAGCCATTTTTCGTAGAGATATTCTCTTAATGAACTCGTTTTTAATATAGTAGGAGAAACCCAAATCGGTATATCATCTGTTTGTTCTAAAACCCAATGAGCAATTTTTTGTAGCATTAGGGTTTTACCAGACCCTGATTCCCCAATAATGGCTATTTTACGCCCTTGGGTGCCATTTTTTCCTAATTGTAATACCTGTTCAAAAAATTCTTCTTCTTGATAGATCTGACTAACAGGAATTTGGAAAGTAGAATTAGTAAAAAACCCTGGTAACAAACTTCCTGTTGTTACTTTACCTTGATTTAATTGAATCAATGCTAAAGATATTTTAAACCGATCTAAATCAGCCCCCATTTCATCGGGTTGGGTACTGATGGGGTTAATGGGTAAAGAATACTTCAGCATCAGGCGACCCACTTCTCTCCATTCTATCGCTTGGGCTGCGGAAGCATGAGGAGAGGTATCCTCTGTCGTGGATAAGTGTCTTTGGGACATACTCGCCGCCTTTTTCTACAATTAATATCGCGTGAACCCACCCCCATCAAATTATATTGTAACATTGGCCTGATCTAATGCTTGCCAAACCATTTGTAACAGTTCATCAAGTCCGCTTCTAGTCACCGCCGAAATTTGTTTAATGTTTTGTGAAGTAAGTTCGGTTAATTGTTGGCTGATTAAATTGAGGTTTTCGGGTTCTACTGCATCAATCTTATTAATAGCAATAATTTGCTGGCGATCGCTTAATCCCCGTCCATAGGCTGTTAATTCTTCTTGAATAATCTTATAATCGTGGATAGGATCATCTGCAGTTCCATCGATTAAATGCAGCAGTAAACGGGTGCGCTCAATATGACGCAGAAACTCATGACCTAATCCTACACCTTCGTGGGCCCCTTCAATTAGTCCTGGAATGTCCGCAAATACTGTCCCATCTCCTGTGGGTTTACGCACTACTCCTAAATTGGGAATTAGAGTCGTAAAGGGATAATCAGCGATTTTGGGACGGGCAGAGGAAAGGGCAGATATCAAGGTCGATTTGCCGGCGTTAGGTAAGCCAATAATGCCCACTTCTGCCAATAATTTGAGTTCTAATCTCAATTGTCGGATTTCTCCCTCTAACCCTGGTAAAGCATAGTCAGGGGCGCGGTTTTGGTTACTCAAAAAGTATTTATTGCCTATACCTCCTTTTCCTCCTTGGGCCACACATAACATTTGCCCATTTTCCACCAAATCCCCTAAAATTTCCTCTGTTTCGGCTTCATAGATCATAGTACCACAAGGCACTTCTACGATACAGTCATCACCACCGGCCCCAGTACGGTTATTCGGGCCGCCTCGTTTGCCATCATCGGCTTTAAAACGACGAGAATAACGAAAGTCTAGTAAGGTTTGTAGGTTATTCACCGCTACTAAAATTACCGAACCTCCTCGGCCCCCATTGCCTCCGGACGGCCCTCCAGCCGGGACATATTTTTCCCGTCGGAAGGCAACAATGCCATCCCCTCCTTTTCCTGCTTCGACTTCGATTTCAGCGTGATCAATAAATTGCATAGAATATAAGTTTAAATGTATTCAGAGATATCTTCTTTACAATCATCCGATAGATAACATAAGGAACGAAAGCGTAACCCTACCAATTGTTCGTATAAAGGATTTAGTTTACATAAGGGGGGAATATGAACGATTTTATGACCAAATAATTTAATATCTCGTTCAAATGGACATTGAGAGGGGATCATTTTACAAATAAATCTTGCCAGACGTGGATCATGAATGTCCATGCCATCAAGCCAGTCTTTCAGGGGATGTAACAGATCAGGATGAGGATGAGGAGGACTACTTAAGCCACTTGTTGCCCCTTCGGCATCATAATGTTTAATGGGTTCACACAGGGTATGTTCCAGGACTTCTAAGGCATCTATTTTCAGTCCCAAGGCTTGACTAAACTGATGTAGAAGTTTGGCTTCAGGTTCGGAGTAAATGCCATCAGCGATCGCTACTAAAACTGCAGTTCTTAAGAAGTTTTCCCCTGTATTTTTATCTTCCCCTAACACTTCAGCTAATTCTTCTGGAGTGATAGATTGATATATAACCCGATCTTGTTCCCCTAGGGCTAAATCTTGAGTAAGTTGGGCAATTAAGTTTTGTTCTTGGGCATCGTAGTTTCCGTCAGCCCAAGCAATAGTTAATAATGCCCGTAACCAAGCTGTAATTTGTTTTTTTGTATAGGGAGATTTGACAACAGCAGCCATAACAGCCTCTTAAAATCAACTTTATTGGGATTAAGAGGGAAATTCAGTTATTGATTCCCTCCTATTTCGAGTTTAACGGCAAGATTTAGGGTTGAACAACTACAGGAATACCAATTTGCACGAACTCATATAAGGCTTTGACATCTTTGTTGCGCATTCTGACGCATCCGTGAGATACTGCTTGTCCCATGACGTTTTCTCCTGGAGTTCCATGAAAACCGATGTAATTTTTGCCATTAGTCCAGAAACCGATCCATCTTTCTCCTAGAGGACTTTTGGGGCCTGGAGGACTGACTTTACCATTCCAAGGGTTGCGCCATTGGGGATTTTCTATCATTTGCATGACTTTAAAATTACCTTTAGGGGTTTCCCAGCCTTTTTTCCCAACGGCAACCGGAAAACTAGCAAGAACTCGATCATTTTGGTAAGCATACACCCGACGTTCTTTCAATTTTAGCACTAATTGGGTTGCTATTACTTTATTTTGAGTTGGGGGAGTTACTTGGGGGGGAGTTCCCGGAACAATGGGGGAGGTTTTTTCTGGGACGGTTCCAGAAGACTCCGCCGTCACATCAGAGGCGATCGCTTGTCCTTGTAAACTGACTAAAGGTAGGGCAACAGTCCAACAGACTAAGGACAAAGAGATTAATGTTTGATTAAATGGCATTTGTCTGAAATTCCTCTATATTGATCATAGATTGTTAATTAGCTGCTTTTTACCACAAATAATATAACATTCTAGAAAAAGATTTACAGATCCCACTCTGTCTAGACCACAGACCTTATGTCTGATACTATAGGAACGAAGCCTCCTGAAGGGAGGCTAAATTAAACCCGCGTAGGCGGGTTTTGTTTTTATAGCTTAACCCTGAGCGGGTTTAAGCCCATAATTTCTAATAGTTTTATATACTATGTTCGGTAGAACTCAGTTATCAGTTAACTGTTATCAGTGAAGATAATGGGCAAAAGGAATGTTGGGAAAGCATACTTTAGATGCTGCTTTTGGACAATTTGTCACCATCTTAAAATGGGTAGCATGGAAACGAGATGTTTTTATCGCCAAAGTTGATAAAAATCATACATCTCAGATTTGTCCCAACTGTGGGTTTCATACAGATAAAAAACTGTTATCCCAAAGAGAACATAATTGTCCTGAATGTGGTTATTGTACCCATAGAGATGTAGCAGCAGCACAAGTTATCAGAAATCGTGGTGTAGAAGATTATGCGCTAGGGCTTAGCGTATCCGAAAATGTCTGTGGAGACGGTCTAGCGGGGGCAGCGATGTCTAGCCAAGAGTCTGTGAAGCAGAAACTCTTAAGTGTGAGCTTAAGAATCCCCCGTTAGACCGCCCAAGCGGTTAACGGCGGGAGTGTCAAAGAGCAGATAAAATCGTTTTTTCGACCACTTCTGAGGATGGTTCACCAGAAATTGTTAATAGTCGTTTAGTTCCTTCATAATATTCTAAAATTGGAATCGTTTGCTGTTTAAATAATTCAATACGACGTTCAATAATCTCCGGTTGATCATCCATTAGAGATCGGGTTAATGATCTTTGTTTCATTACTGTATTATTAACTTCTAAATAAATGGCATAATTAAGGGATTGATTGATCTTTTCTAACAAAAAATCTAATTCCTCTGCTTGAAAGGATGTGCGGGGATATCCTTCTAAAATCCAGCCGTTTTTTGATTCATTCTCTAACAAGAAATTAGTCATAAATTGAATCATTATTTCATTGGGTAATAATTCTCCTTTTTCGACATAAGCTTGAGCTTTTAAGCCTAATTCTGTTTTTTTGTCAATAGCTTCTCTAAGAATATTTCCCGTCGAAACCATAGCAATATTAAGAGTTTGACTCAGACGTTTTGCTTGAGTTCCTTTTCCTGAACCGGGGCCACCTAAAAGTACTAATCTCATTTATCTACTCCCTATTTTTCCTGTAATTGTTGCACTAAGTTATTAAATGGTTGCCAATTATTTTCTACACTTATTGCTTCCCAAATTGATTCAATTAAAGGTCTAAGTAAGGCGATTTTAGGATTATAGTTATAGAGAGTTGTTTTCACTTCTTCTCTTTCTTCTTGGGAAAGTTTCTGTAAAATTGTATGATAAATTTCTCGCCAAGTTTTCCAATCTGCGGGAGGTAATTCACTATTTTCCAAAATCAAAGAACTATCTTGATACCATCCCTCATTAAATTGTTCAGCTAATTGTCTAAAAAAGTAGTGATAACCGATTTGACTTTCTTGCAAAACCTGTAGAGTTTTCTTTAATAAATCATCTGCATCAAAACCGGAAATTTGCTCAAATCCCAATTTTTTAAGCATAAATCGACAATAATAGCTTTGATAATAATCTTCAAATTTATCTAAAGAACTTTCTAATTGAAAAGGAGAAAGAAGGGTCATAAAAGGTAATTGTAGCATCTCCAAATTTAACCGACAAATAAAGGGTTGATTTCCATAACTATAACGTCCCCCATAATCAAAATAAGCGGCGGTAAATTTAGGGTCATAAGTAGGAATAAAACTATAGGGGCCATAATCAAAACTTTCCCCCGTAATAGACATATTATCTGTATTTAATACTCCATGACAAAATCCTGCCCCCATCCATTGAGCAACTAATTGGGCAACTCTTTTGACTAATTGCTGATAAAATTGATGATATTTTTGCTGAGAGTCTTCAATTTCTGGATAATAAATATGGATAACATGATCTAATAATTTTTGAATTAAATCGGAACGTTTGAGATAGTATAATCTTTCAAAAGTTCCAAACCGAATATGAGAATGACTCATACGAATCATAACAGAAGAACGAGTCGGTGACGGTTCATCTCCTCGCCATAATCCTTCTCCAGTTTCAACTAAACTTAAACACCGTGATGTCTTCACCCCTAAACCTTGTAATGCTTCAGCAGCTAATACTTCCCTGACACCTCCTTTTAATGTTAATCTCCCATCTCCTCCCCGTGAATAAGGGGTTTGTCCTGACCCTTTAGTGCCAAAATCATATAAATGATTGTCTATCCCTCGTACTTGTCCATAGAGAAATCCTCTACCGTCTCCTAAAAAGGGGTTATACTCTCCAAATTGGTAGCCATGATAACGCAAGGCAAGAAAAGGACGAATTCCTTTAAATTTACCAAATGCTTCGATAAAATGACAATCTTCTACCGTTGCAGGAGATAACCCTAATAAAGGTAATAGTTTATTATTCCGAAAACGCAGAATATGTTGGGGAAATTCGGCAGCGAAAACCTGGTCATAGTAATCATTCCCTAGATGTTCTAAGGCCGGTTCATAGTTAAGTGTAAAAAAGGGATTATTTTGGTTTTCTGTCATATTAGTTAAATGATTGACTCGCTTAAATTGTATCTGAAAAATTAATTATTGTTGTTATCAGTTAACTTTTTCCCTCCCATATTACCCCTGTTAAGTTAGCATCCCTTAAATCTGCCCCGTTTAAATTTGCCCCTGTCAAGTTAGCGTCTTGTAAATTAGCTCCTATTAATTTAGCTTTAATTAAACTTGCTTGAGTTAAATCTGCACTACTTAAATCTGCCCCTACTAATTTAGCACGATTAAGTTCTGTTTGTTGCAGATTAGCTTGTACTAAATTAGCCCCAATAAGATTAATATCACTTAAATTAAGTTTTTGTAGGGTGGCATTTTGTAAATTTGCTTGCTTAAAATTTCTTTCTCCTAACCCATAACGATATAATAATTCTCCTGTATCCGTAACTCTTAGTTCTCGTTGTTTTGGCTTCATAAAAGTCAGGGTGAAATTTTCTTTATTTTCTATTACTTTTTTGACTTCCTGATAAAAGGGATAATGACCTATTCCACTTAAATTAACCCATCCTTTAGAACGAGTTAAGGCGATCAATAATTGATGGCGCAATGATAAATTATTTTCAGCTTTGCCTAATTCATCCAATCCCACAATATAAACCATATCTGCTTCATGTCCTTTTGCCCTGTAGATTTGAGAAATAGTTACAGCACCTTCACACCAAAATTTATTAGGATTAGAATTACTATCATCGGGCCATTGATTACACTTTTCTGTTCCCGGAATAAAAATGTCGATTCCTTGCCTATTTAAGAAATTAGCAATTTGTTTTTGTCTTTGCTTCGCTTCATAAGAACTTCCTAAAATAATGACTAAAATTTCTCTACTTGGTCTCAATCCATCATAGCGTAAATTGTGTTTAATTTGTTGAGATAAAGCTATAATTTCTTGATGTCTCGATGAATAGATATTAAATTTAAGTAGAGAATCTTTCCACATTGATGGTAAAGGATTAACAGAATTATTATGATGTCTTTTTATAGTAATTTTTTCTCCTGATACTAAATTTCCTTCTATTTGATAACCCAAGGTTTCCCATTCTTTTTTATGAGTCATTCCGGTTAACATTCCTCCTGGTCTTAACCATCCCATTCCTAACCCATGAGCCGCTATAATAATCGGATGGGGAGTTCTATAACAAGTAGACATGATCTCTGTTTTGTTAATTTCATTGCCATAGCTTCCGGTGACTAAATTTCCTAATTCTTCTCCTAATAATTCTGTAGCGTTTGCTATTTTATTTGTGTCTAAACTTTGCAGTTCATCATAAGCCCAAATTAAGCGTTTTTGCTCAGGAGACATAGGATCACTTGGACGCAATGCTTGATAAGCTAACCAATAAAAAGGTTGTTTGCCTTGATAACTCCAAGTATCACTTATTAAGTCTTGTCCTTCATCAATTAAAATGGCATCAAATATTTGGGGTATCCCTGTTTTTTGTAATAAGTCAACACAGACTTCAGCTAATGCTTCATTGGGTTTTTGTATCCCAGTTTCATTAACACTTAATGGCATAACTCCTGTGACTTGACACAGATAACGATAAAATCCCATTTGTTGATGAGAACCCCAAGCATGAAAGACTTGTAAATATGGATTATTTTTTTGATAATGTTGCTGTTCATGACTAAAATATCTCATCCATTGGTCAATTTGTTGAATAATTTCGTCATAAAGACTACGAGAAAAAAAGATAAATACGAGCTTCCAATTAGGATATTTTAGGTGCATTATTGCTGCTTTTTGACAGAGTAAGACAGTTTTTCCCGATCCGGCTATTCCTCTAATTCGTTGACATCCTGGTGGTATTTGTTTAGCTATTTTTTCCTGTTGTAAATCAAATTTTGATAAATGCAGTCGCACTTTTTCTAAAACTTTTCCTTTACTTTCAGGATGGCTTAAAACTTTATGATGAGATGAAGAAAAAACCGCAGTTCCTGATAAGATTGACAGTAATAAATTCCATTGTTGATCACTTAAAACTTTTCCAGGAACAACTGAAGGAGTATCCATAATAGTTTTTTGAATAAATTCAGATGAGACTAAATGGTTTTTGAAGAGAATAGGGGGATTATTTGGCAGTTTCTTAAAACCTTTTTCTTCCCATTGTTGTTCAGTTATTAGGGGTAAAGCAACTAAGACTCTACTGGTTACTTGATTGTTCAGGATGGGTTCTTGTTGAATGTATTCTAATAAGCTAAATAATTGGTTTTCTGCTTGTTGATAAGGATTTCCGTAAACTACATAAAAGTTTTGATAGTTCCACCGATGTCCTTCAATACTAATAATTTGATCGGCAGTAATGGCTTTAACTTCAATAATAATTAACCCTAACTCTGCATCCGCAATGAGGATATCCGGTTCTTGACGAGACTTTCCCCTAAGAGAAAAAATCGGATAACGCCAGTAACCGAGACACTTTCTGTGGTAAAATGCTCCTTGTATAGCTTCCCATACTATTTGCTCTGCTGCTTTTCCACTACGATGAAGGGGTTGAGTGGTAATAAAGTTTGAGGGTACAGTTTTAGAACTCACATTTGGCAATGGGTTGAGTGGATTTTTAGTCAGTACGTATCCACTTTACTCTATAAAAAGACATTTTAATTATACCAAATTTCACGATCTTGTCAACCCGCATTTCATCGTTGATTATTGCTATAAATTCTCAATAATTTAGGGTAATTTTTGTATAGTGTGTTACTTTTTTTGGGGCTTGTTGCTAAAATAACAAAATATCATAATTATTTAATATTAATACTGTAATACTTTTTAAGCGGTCTAGTGATCAACGCCTTACAGCATCAAAGGTTGAGACAGTTTAATCCAATAATTCTAATTAAAGACTTTAATAGAGTGATCAACGCCTTAGGGCATCAAAGGTTGAGACAGATACAAGGAGACTTAATCTCAAAGTGAATATGATTATGTGATCAACGCCTTACGGCATCAAAGGTTGAGACAGACCTCAGTTTCTGCGAATAAACAATCGTAATCGAGTGATCAACGCCTTACGGCATCAAAAGTTGAGACAGAGCGACGGCTGAAAATCTTAATTTATCGATGCCCCTATTCAATATTACAAGCACCTCTGGTCAAATGGCTAGTGCGCTCCCCAAATTGGGACATTGACTAAATTTTAGGCGTTTGATGGAGGTAAATTAAGCCAAGCGTTCTCAGGAGGGGAATTAGAAAAAAGGGGTGCAAAGACTTGAATTTTTGTATTAGTGTTGTCTGCGCGATCAATCCAAGTAGTAAGACGACAAATTCCACGACTAGGAGGAGTATTATCTTTTATAGGACAATACCATTTGGCAAAAGGAATATTTTTGTCAGGGATGACTTTAATTTCATCAAACAAAAAGTTATTATCTCCTGCAAATGCTAGTCCATAGCGAGGTTCATCGAGTTCTCCATTAAGTCCTTTTATTATGCGATCGCATAATTCTTGACCAGCTTTTACTCCTATAATAAGAGAAAACTCAACTAATACTTCCCGACGAACTGGTGCAATCCAGTATTTATTGCCATAAGTTTTTTTTGCTAGTTCTTTCCCTGATGCACCAACGGGATAATTATGAAGTTGTTGGGATAAAATGCTGGTTTCCGAATGGGAATCATTAGGAATACCAATAGCGATCTCCATTTCAGGCAAATCATCCCGAATCAGCGTAATAGGTTGATCAGTCGCTGTTCTCTGTTCAATTCCTGCTAAATTAAGCAATATCCCATAAACTGCAGAAGGAGAAGGAACAGGTGTAGTTGAGCGGTATGAACCCGACTGAAAAGGACGAAAAGAGGCAAAAGGAGCTTTAAGCAGCAGAAACATTCTTAACACCTCCTAAAAATTCATCGGCAATAGCATCAAATAATTGATCAGGATTTTTGAATAAGTGAACTCCGGCTTCAGTTAAATTCAACAATTCATTTTCATCCATTTGACGCACAATTTCACCCCCAATCCAAAATTCATCCCCTGGTAAATCACAGTCGTCGAGATCTCGTTTACCTAAACGATTTAATTCAGGAAAACTGCCGTCTTCTTCAAATCCATAGGTTTTGTATCCGGCGACTAATTTAGGGGTTAAACGTGCGACAACTGAACGGGGTGCAAATTCATAATAAGCTCTGGCGTGTCCTCCTGCTACACCATTTAATTGTGCGATCGCTTGTAATAAAGCTCTTATCCATTCGGGTTTTTCTAAACAATCTCGTTGTGATAAAGCAAAAGGATATTGAAAGGCAGTATGGGTTACTTCTCGATGCAGTAAAGCCGAGGTTGAGGCATTTTTCCAATAAGTTTTTTCGTTATTTTTGGTCTTGGCATTGAGAGGAGATTGATGAAAAATGGCATCATACTTATAAGGACTCAAAGCAACAGCTAGATTACACCGAAAAATGCTATCTCTTTTAGGAGATAAGTTGAGTTCTCTCATTTTTTTGACATCATTAGTTTGTGCAACCATATAGCCAAATAAAAAGTCATCAGCGTACTTTTGGGCATTAGGATATTCTTTGAACTCTACTGCTAATTGATCTTCGTCATGTATACGAGTACGATTATTAGGTTGATTAAGTAAAATCAGAGTTTCTCTCAGTGCATTTCGCATAGATTCAGGACTAATAACGGCATATTTTTGTCCTTGTTTAATAATCTTTTGTAAAATAGTTCTGTTTTCTTCAGACTCACCTCGATAATTTCCAGTAGGCGCAGGATAAGTAAGAACGCATACAAAAAGATTGAGATTAGTTTTAGATTCAGTCATGGTTGATTATTTGCTGTTAATGTAAGAGATAATGAGGCCAAATAAGTGGCCAACGCCTAATGGCATCAAAGGGAAAGGAAAATTAAGCTGCTTGATTGTTAGCATCTTTAGACTCGTCTTTCTTACTAGAGGAGAACTGACTAGAAAGAGCTAATAAAGTTAAGACCCGAATTTCATCAGTTTTATTAAATAAATCTTCAGCAAATTGAGAAAATTCATCTTTTTTTACAAAAGGATAAAGGGTACTAACAAAGTATTCAATAAAAGCTTGAGATTCACTCCGAGAACGAACAGCTAAAAAAGCTTCATTAGCTATTTTAGTTTTTTTCTCATTATATTCTTTCTGTTTTTGAGGATTCCCTTGACATTTATCCCAAGTTAGATCATATTTTGAATCTAGTTTACTTAACACATACTTCTGGCAAACCTGATAGACAATCTCAGCATATTGACGAATTTTAGTGCTTTGGTTGTTCATTTGATTTTTTCCTTGATTTTTTAAGATTTCAATGTTGAATAATTGACGAGCATCATGACTAAAATAGGGATCTTCTAGCCATTTGCGAGGAATACGACTTAAGAGGGCATCAAAGCCAGTCCAAAGGGGAACTTCTGTTGATTCATCATCGGGAGTATTAGGTAAGGCTTGAAGACTTAATAAATTGAGTAATCGTTGTTTGCGAAACCAAGGACACCAGTAGTTATCCTTAATTTGAGCATAGCGATCTGTCATAGTTGAAATAGGTTCAACATAGTTAATCGATTGAAACTTAATACTATTACCAGATTTTTCAGCATGAATAATTTCAGCACCTAAAATAGACTTTCTGAGGCTTTGCTCGTCAAATCGGCGAGCAATTCTATCTTGCAAAATAAAGAAGTCTAAAGCTCCTTCTTCAGCTAAATCAATCAGTGCTTCACGAGGAAGATAGCCTATTTTAGTATGATCTCTCGCTTTTAAAACTTTAGGAAAAGAACAACAAAAACTTTTTAAGTTAGCTACATCAGGGATAACAATAGCATAGCTATTAAATTCACGATTACCATCTTTGTTAATACTAGAAGGTCGATAAATTTGGAAAATAAAAGGAGCAAAGTGCAAGAGAAATTGATAACGAATAATATCTTTAGTGGGGATATTTTCTGCCGTTGTTGCCATTGCTCCTAAATAATAATTTCCTGATTGCCCTGTTGCCTTATCTGGTTGACTCAAATCCTTCCAAAGTTTTTCGGCATCTTGAGTGTAAACTTGGCCATCACATCTGTTATTAAAAGGATTACGAGTAGCAGGAACTCCTCGTACAATATTCCAGAGCATATCTCGCCAGAGTTTGATCCATATCCGTTTATTGATATCTTCATCTGACTCATCCCAATCGGGTAAAAATGCACCTTGAGGAACAACAACTGTATAACGATATTCTTTAACAAGTTTGACTTTTCCCTTATTATCTTTTTTTTCTACTTCTCGAATTTCATCTTCGCTGTATTTTTTCTTTTTATCTTTTGTCGTTGTCCATCTTTCCTCGTTAAATGCTCCATAAGTAAAATCTAATAAAGCTTTCAGTCCTTCCAAATTCATCCTTAACGTGGCTTCATACTCATCAAGATGACTTAACTTAATAATGGCATTTTCCCTTTCTTCAAACCAAGGTTGGTTAGGTAAGTTTTGAACCATTAAAACTAACCCTGCTAATCCGGCTCGATGTTGAGAAGAAGGTAGTTCAGCTAACTGATAAGATAGTTCGATTATTTTTTGATTTTTCATTGTCCAAACCCTCGTTTTTCACAATAAAGTTGACTGGATGCGATCGCCTCCAACTGAGCTAAGTTTTTAGGAATAGGCAAAATATATCCTTCAGCATCAGGATTTTTAGCTTCTCTCAACTCTAAAAACTTTTTAATATCAGTATCTAAAACAGCATTAACTGAGTAATCATTGGAAAGCCTCAATTGCTTTAGCAGTTGCTATTTCTTGATCGCCTGAATTTATTATATATCGTTTTCGGTTTTCTGCTTCCCTCACTGATGACTTTTAATAACAGGAATATTGGGATAAAATACGCCGCATCCAAGGCGACGTTTTCCCCCTAAACCATTAATTTGTAGCTTGATAGAATCCTCTTCACTTAAATTAGAAACCACAACACTAAACCCGATAATGGTATAACTTCGATTGGGTTTATTAATTTTTAGAGTTAAACGCTTGGGTTCTCCTTCTTCATTCGCTGGAATCCCAATATTAGCCTCAATTTCTAATGCTTGTAATTGTCGATAAGCAGCTTCTAAAAAAGTAGCTGGTTCGGTATAGCCTTTAATTGTAACTAACCTTGCTTTTAATGATTCAATTCCTTTTATGGTTTGTAATTCAGGATTACCGAGTTTTATTTGATATTCACCAATGCTTAAAGTTTGTCCTGCTAGTGGATAAACTAAGGCAATCGCTTCTACTGGTAATCTTAAATAAAGCCGTGAACGGGGAGTTAAAGATATTTTTCCTTCTTTATCAGGAATACCAGAAATTGTATTAATGGCTAATCCTTCAAGATGATGTATTTGAGGAATTTTTTGTGAGAGACTTCCTAACAATCGATGATTATGGTCTGCATAAAGTGTGTTTCCCTTGACTGGAAAGACAAGGTTTATGATGTTGTTCATGAAAATTCCTATTGAAGTAAATATTTTTCGCCTTACGGTATCAAAGGTTGAGGTGTTTGTGTAATTGGTATTGAGGAGACTGTCTGACAAGGAAGGTAAAACCTACGCGTGCTTTAACATTCTGCTAAATTCCTCATAAATTGTAATGTTGACTCAATCTCTCAACTTCTGCTTGAAAGATTTTTTCTAAGTAGGTATCTGCCTTAAAATTAGGGTCACGTTTAAAAGTTTTATTAAGGATTTTTATTTGTTGAATACGGTCAATGCGAAACCAACGTATGGACTGTCTTTTATGACAAAAACCAATGATATAAGGATTAGTCGCACGATAAACATGGACTAAATAAGGTTCGACAACTCGTTCAGAATATTGATTACGAGTTGCAGCATAATAATGAATCCAAATACGTTTAGAAGTACGACAGGTTTCTAACAACTTCTGCCATATTTCAGGGTCAAGGTTAAGTTCAGCCCCCCAACGAAAGACAATCCTTTCATCCGCTAACTGTTGAAGATCAATCCATCCATCTTTCTTGTTATATTCCAAAGGAGCCATCAAGCGATCTTGCAGAAAATGTAAATCATCTCGAATCGTTCTTTGTGTTACTTCTAATTGTTCGGCTAACATCGGTTGTGAGATACGCCCATGATTCCGAAGTAACCGATCCATTTGTAGCAGTCGTTCAAGACGACGCGGCGATAAGGCAGTAGTTTGCCCCATTGGAACCCCTCTAAAACCCTTGTTAAATCAATCTTAAGCAACTAATCCGGCAAAAAAACGTCTGCCTTCTAAATTTAGTCTTCCCACTTGGTACATTTTTCTATCATCTTTGACAAAAAAGTTTTCTTGTGCAGCCTGACCATCTTTTGGCAGGAGTCAAAGAAGACAAGTTATCATCAAATAAGTTAAATTGGGTTCTATCGGACTTACTATGCTAAATTAATAATTAATGACAGACCTTATGTCTTATCCTATAAAGACTAAATTCGCCTGCGCGGACTAACTTCTAGGTTGCGTAGGCAACCTTTGTTTGTATAGCTTAACTATGAACGAGTTAAGGTTTGACATTAGACCCAAGCAGCAAAAATAGCCAGCCCAAAGAATCGCCAAGGAACAGCAACATTATTAAATCCTTGGATTACTTGATTCCACTTTGTTGCCTGCGGTGCTGTCGCTTGCAGCTTCGCCTCGCGATAACATAACATAGTTTAATTATCTCCAAAAATATCTAACTGTTCTATTAATTCTCCTTTTGTTTTTGTGTCCTTGACAGGATTAACTTTTTTGATACCTTTTCGTAATCCTAACGCAATTTTACTATGTTTTTCAATCTGATTCATCACTTGTTTAGCGCGAGTAATTACCGAGGGTGGTAAACCTGCTAATCTTCCTGCTTCGATGCCATAAGATTTATCTGCACCTCCGGGACGAACTTGATGTAAGAAAATAATTTCATGAGCTAATTCTTGTACCGTGACTTGATAATTAGCCACATTAGAAAGAATAGACGCAAGTTCATTTAATTCATGGTAATGAGTAGCAAAAATCGTTCTTCCTTGGATTTCTGTGGCTAAATATTCTGCCACGGCCCAAGCAATAGAAAGTCCGTCAAATGTGGCGGTTCCTCTGCCAATTTCATCCAGTAAGATTAATGATTTATTGGTGCCATGATTGAGAATATTAGCTGTCTCATTCATTTCTACCATAAAAGTTGATTGTCCGGTAGCTAAATCATCCACTGCACCTACACGAGTAAAAATGCGATCGCTAATGCCTAATTTAGCGGAGGTTGCCGGAATAAAACTGCCTGTTTGTGCCATTAATTGGATTAGTCCCACTTGTCTCAAATAACAGCTTTTTCCACTAGCATTTGGCCCTGTTAAAATAATTAAATCCGGTGTATCTTCAGTTTTAGAATTACCGAGACGAGTTGAGTTAGGAACAAATAATCCGACGGCTAAAGATTGTTCGACAACAGGATGTCTACCTTCAATGATTTCGATTTGTCTTCCTTCCATAATTTGAGGACGACAATACCCTTGAAAAACTGCTACTTCTGCTAATCCTCCTAAGACATCAATAGCAGCAACTGCTTTGGCAATATGGCGAATTTGTTGACCTTTTTGAGCGACTTCTAAACGTAATTCTACAAAAATTTCGTATTCTAATTTATTAAGGTCATCTTCGGCAGTTAAAATACGATTTTCTCGTTCTTTTAATTCAGATGTAATGTAACGTTCTTCGTTAGTTAAGGTTTGTTTACGGACGTAATTATCAGGGGCTTGTTCTGCTTTACTGCGAGGTAAACTTATATAATAACCAAAGGTTTTATTATAGCCAACTTTAAGATTAGACACTCCCGTTCTCTGTCTTTCTGTTATTTCTAAATTAGCTAACCATTGATGATCATCTTTGAGACGATGACGCATCATATCTAAGTCGGAATTAATACCATCTCGAATGACTCCCCCATCTTTTAAATGTAAGGGAGGAGTTTCTACTAAATGGTTAACAACGTGCTTACCTAACTGTTCTAATTCAGGGGGAATAGTTTGTAATGCTTTTAAATAGGGAGAAGTTCCTAATCTGGCTAATTGTGATAATTCAGTTAACTTAACTAAGGACTCAGCTAAAGATAATAAATCCCTGGCATTAGCTGTTCCTGCCCCTACTCTCCCCGTAATTCTTTCTAAGTCATAAATATGTCGGAGTAGTTGACGTAAATCTTGTCGTAAAGAAGGATTATCATTTAACTCTTGAATGGTATCTTGTCGGGCAATAATTCCTTTAATACTAAGCAAAGGTTCTAACAACCAACGACGTAATGCTCGTCCTCCCATGGGTGTACAAGTTCTATCTAATGCCCATAATAAAGAACCATGAAAACTGCCATCTCTTATAGTTTGAGTAATTTCTAAATTACGTCTAGTTTGATGGTCTAAAATAAGGAAGTCAACTTGATTATAAGTTCGTAAAGCTTGTAAGGGAACTTGATGAGCTTTTTGGGTATCTTCCAAGTATTCTAATAATCCTCCAGCAGCACGTATAGCTAGGGGTAAATGTTCACATCCCATCCCTTCTAAAGAACGAACTCCAAAGGTAATTAAAAGTCTCGGTTTGGCTTCATTTAAAGTAAAAGAAGTTTGCGATCGCAAGGAATAACAAAAACAGTCGGGTAAGTTATTGTTCAAATAGTCTGATTTTTCCCCAGGACGGAGTAAACTATTAATATCAGGGGCATTAGTAGGAATTAAAATTTCTGAAGGTTGTAAGCGTAGTAATTCTAAATTTAGATTCGATAATTCTTGAGATTGAGTAGTGAAAAACTCTCCGGTAGAAATGTCAGCATAAGCTAAACCCCAATGTTCTCCAGCTATAACAATTGCCGCTAAAAAGTTATTACGTTTTGCTGTTAACATACCCTCATCTGTTAGGGTTCCTGGAGTTAAAAGTTTAGTGATTTTTCGTTCTACCATTCGCCCTTCAGCAGCAGCTTGAGCAGAATCTTCTACTTGATCACAAATAGCCAGGGCATAACCTTTTTCTACTAATAAACGACTGTAACGATCTAAGGCATGATGAGGAACCCCTGTCATAGCAACTCGTCCAATTTCTTTACCTCCTTCTTTACTGGTTAAAGCTATTTCTAATTCCTGAGAAATGGTGACAGCATCCTGAAAAAAACATTCAAAAAAATCTCCCACCCGATACATTAATAAAGCATTGGGATATTGTTTTTTTACCGTCACATAATGTTGATTCATTGGTGTGAGTTTATCAAAATCAAGGTGACGATAATCTGTATGAGGAGATTTACTGGTGGCAATGTTTGAGGTGGGATTTGATTCTGAATAATTAGTCATTGATCATCGTATCTGAAAACGCTATATATTAAGTATATTATGATTCTACTGGACTTACTATGCTAAATTAATAATGAATAAAAAGCTAAAGCCTTATCCTATAGAAACAAAGTCCGACGAACGCGGACTAAATTATAGATACAGTATTAAATATTATGATTTTTTCAGGTACGTTATTAAATGGTTGTTTAGATTTCTGGTAATATTTTAGGGACGGCCTGCGATCTCTAAAAAGGAAAGCAAACTCAAGTTTTTATCAATGAGTTTTCGTCTAAAGTTTCACTCTTAACCTTTGTTTGGCCTTTGCTCTTAGATCCCTTTCCAAAAGCCAAGAAACATTGTGTTAGTCACAATGCCTTACGAATAAAGATGTCTGTCAAGAAAGAACTGGGTGTCTGATTAGTAGCATTTTACGGGCCAATGCTACTAATTTTTGCCACTGGATGGTCAGACAGAAGCTAACGCTTCTTCAATGGTCTTATTGTAAATAATTCGCCCTAGAGTTGTTTTAATATATTGGACGATTACTTCCCCATCTTTTTCGCGAAGTTTCCGTTGACGATAGTATTTCATCACACTACCGTCCTCTAAAGTTTCCGTCTTGAGAACCTCATTATCCGGTTTATCCGTTGTCACATCGCCTTGATAGCGTAACCAGATATAAGCGTGTAAATCAACAGCACCCTGTTGATAAGCATAAAGAGCATCATTAACACTGCCAAAATAAGAACCCCCGCCTTTTTGTGCTTTCGGGTTTTCTGCGGTGAGATAATAACAGCCTAATACCATATCCTGAGAAGGCGCAACAATGGGTCTACCCGTCGCTGGAGATAAGATGTTGTGACAGGCCAACATTAATAAACGGGCCTCACATTGAGATTCTAAAGATAAGGGAACGTGAACCGCCATTTGATCCCCGTCAAAGTCAGCATTAAACGCCGGACAGACCAAAGGATGTAACTGAATGGCTCGTCCTTCGACTAAAATAGGTTCAAAGGATTGAATCCCTAAACGGTGTAAAGTAGGGGCGCGGTTGAGTAATACAGGATGTCCCGTAATCACTTCATCAAGAACACCCCAAACGCTGGGATCACCGCGAACAATCAATTTTTTGGCGGCTTTAATATTATTGACCAAACCCAAACGAATTAAACGGTGAATAACAAAGGGTTGGAACAACTCAATAGCCATTTCACGGGGTAAACCACATTGATAAATCTTGAGTTTTGGCCCCACCACAATAACCGAACGTCCAGAATAGTCTACCCGTTTACCTAAGAGGTTTTGACGGAAACGACCTTGTTTTCCTTCAATAATGTCAGAAAGTGACTTGAGGGGACGATTATTAGCCCCTACCACTGTCCGGCCCCGTCGTCCATTATCAATTAAAGCATCCACTGCTTCTTGTAACATCCGTTTTTCATTACGGACGATAATTTCTGGGGCTAGAATTTCTTGAAGACGAGACAAACGGTTATTACGGTTGATCACCCGTCGATATAAATCATTAAGGTCAGAAGTGGCAAACCGACCCCCATCTAATTGCACCATCGGGCGTAAATCAGGGGGAATCACCGGAATAACGTTTAATACCATCCAATCTGGTCGGGAACCTGTAGCTACAAAATTATCAATCACTCGTAGGCGTTTAATCAGCTTAGCCCGCTTCTGTCCTTTACTTTCAAGAATTTCTTCCCGCAGTTTTTCGGCCACTTCTTCTAAATTAATTTCTTCAAGAAGACGTTGTAAAGCTTCGGCCCCAATACCGACCTCAATACCCGACAGTTCCGAGTCTTCGGCGTATATTTGATCCTCAATTTCAATCCATTGATCTTCTGTCAGGAGTTGCTTATAACTCAAATTACTGGCATTTCCTGGGTCGAGAACCACATAAGCGTTAAAGTACACTATCTGTTCTACATCCCGTAGGGCCATATCTAACAAGATACTCAGATAGCTAGGAATGCCTTTGAGATACCAAACATGGGTAACGGGGGCCGCTAATTTGATGAAACCCATGCGATGACGACGAACACGGGACTCGGTAACTTCTACTCCGCATCGTTCGCAAACGATCCCTCGGTGACGTACTCGTTTGTACTTACCGCACCAACATTCCCAGTCTTTGGAGGGGCCAAAAATTCGTTCACAAAATAGCCCGTCCATTTCGGGTTTGAGGGTTCGGTAGTTGATGGTTTCGGGTTTGGTCACTTCTCCGACTACAACTCCGTTGGGTAGACTTCTTTCTCCCCATTGACGGATGCGTTCGGGAGAAGCTAAGCCAATTTTTACATAGTCAAACCGTTGATCTGTTGGTCCTTTCATTGGTTATTTTTTCGTGCCTCAAAGGCTGTTGGTCAGTAATAATAGGGGTGAGATGCTTAGAGTTAGTAGGTGAGAGTCCTACTGATTTTAGGGGTTGGCATCATCGATGGGGTTGGTGGTAAACTCATTTATATTCTGGGGCATCTCTTGATTAAAGGTGGGACTGTCCCCACAAGCTACGGATCAATTTTCGCAAGTCATCATTATAAGGTCAATTGACTATTATACAATTTTTTATTCGTTTTGGCTCGTTGAGTAGTGATCTTTCTCCTGATCTGACAAATAGTACCAATTTGATGTATAGTCGAGAAAAATTTATTAACAATTCTCAGAAGCTATGATGGTTAAACCAATTATTAAAAAAATTCTTAGAAAATTACCTTATCTCAAGGATATTTTTGCTAAAGCTGATCAAAGAGATATTTTGATGAAGGCTTTATTTGTGCCTCCTGGACATTTTTATTCCCCTATTCCTTCTCTTGAAGAAATTAAACTGAATGAGGCTAAAATTTTTGATATTTTTCCTCAAGAAATACCTGGTATCAATCTACAGCAACAAGAACAATTAAATTTATTAAATATTTTTCAAGCTTATTATGATGAACAACCTTTTAAACAGCAGAAAACAGAAGGTTTAAGATATTATTTTGAGAACGACTATTATAGTTATTCTGATGGTATTTTTCTTTATTGTATGATGAGATATGCCCAGCCTCAAAAAATAATCGAAATTGGCTCAGGTTTCTCCTCTTGTGTCATGTTAGATACCAACGAATTATTTTTAGATAAAAAAGTTTCTTGTACTTTCATTGAACCTTATCCTGAGCGACTTTTATCTCTGGTAGGAGATGAAGAAGGCAATAACTATACTCTCATTAAACAGAAACTACAAGACATTGATTTACAGTTTTTTCAGCAATTATCAAATAATGATATCCTGTTTATTGATTCTACTCATGTTGCCAAAACAAATAGTGATGTTAATTATATCTTTTTTGAGATACTTCCTTCACTTAAATCTGGGGTATTAATCCATATTCATGATATTTTTTATCCTTTTGAATATCCCAAATCATGGATAATACAAGAAAAAAGAGCTTGGAATGAAGTTTATATGCTCAGAGCATTTTTACAATATAATAATAACTTTAAAATAGAATTATTTAATAATTTTTTGACGTTATTTTTTGCTGATTTTTTTCAAGAAAAAATGCCTTTATGTCAAAAAAATACTGGAGGAAGTATTTGGTTAAGAAAAATTCAATAATTTTTATTAATTAAAGTTAATAAAATATGAATATAGTTTATTGACTTTCATTACTTAATATATATTATTAAAATACTCTAGGTAGAAAATGGAAGAACTATTATTACTGCAAGAAGCTTTAAGTATGATTTAAACTTGAAGATATCTAACGTTTAGCAAAATCCATATACGACCCTAACAAAACCTTAACCCTAATCTGTTAATATAATTATTAAGGTTCTACCGGACAAGTTATGTTAAATCAACGTCTACACCACAGACCTTATGTCTGATACTATAGAAACAAAGCCTCCCTTCGTCCGGCTAAATTAAACCCGCGTAGACGGGTTTTGTTTTTATAGCTTAACCCTTCAAGGTTTAAGCCCATAATTTCTAATAGTTTTAGATACTAGGTTCGGTAGAACCATTACTAATAACTTTTAATGGTAACTAAAAATTATGTTTGATCGCATTTTTACCTCTAGTTCTGAATCTGGAAAACCTAGCCTTCTTCGTCCCCGTAAAGGTGTAATTATTGGTGTGGGACAAGTAGGAATGGCCTGTGCTTATTCTCTTTTAATTCAAGATTGTTTTGACGAATTAATCTTACAAGATATTGCCGAAGATAAGGTAGAAGGAGAAGTCTTAGACTTGATTCACGGAATGTCTTTTTTACCTCCAACAGACCTTAAAGGGGGAACTCTGAAAAATGAGGGTAAAGATGCTGATATGGTTATTATTACAGCAGGAGCAGCACAAAAACCAGGAGAAAGTCGTTTAGAATTAGTCGGTCGTAATGTTAATATCTTCAAAAGTATTTTAGCTGATGTTGTGAAATATTGCCCTAATGCTATTTTATTAATTGTTAGTAACCCTGTCGATATTATGACCTATGCTACTCTAAAATTAACAGGTTTTCCTAAAGCGAGAGTTATTGGTTCAGGAACGATATTAGATACGGGTAGATTTCGCTCTTTATTAGGCAAAAAATTTAATATTGATCCTCGTAGTGTTCATGGTTATATTTTAGGGGAACATGGAGATAGTGAATTTCCGGTTTGGAGTTTGGCTAATATTGGAGGAGCAAAACTTATTCCTGGAGAGTGGGAAGATTTACCCATTTCTGAACAAAATGAGTTAAATTCAGTTTTTGAAGAAGTTAAAAATGCCGCTTATCAAATTATTAAACTTAAGGGTTATACTTCCTATGCTATTGGGTTAGCTGTTACCGATATTGTGAAGGCTATTTTACGTTCTCAAGAACGCATTTTAACTGTGAGTAGTTTAATTAATGGTTTATATGGGGTGGAGGATATTTGTTTAAGTTTACCGACAGTTATTAATGAAAAAGGAATTCTTAAAACGGTTAATTTATCTTTGAACGAACAAGAACAAGCACAATTATTAAATTCTGCTAAAGTTCTAAAAGAAGTATGTGATCAACTTAAATTTTAAGAGACTTTTGCTAAAAAAATATGATCTCCCTAAATCCCCCTTCAAAAGGGGGACTTGTCATAAACAAACATTTTTTAAGAAGAGATCACAAGAGAACCACTTTAGGGCATAATAAAATATTATTGTTAATTTTTAAGTCTATGTCTCTTTCTAGAACTGAGGTTAAACAACTGTTAGAACGGCTAATTTTTGAAGAAACTGATCCCGAAGACTGGGTACAAGATATTTGGGATTTAAGCGCGCTTCATGGAGAAAATGCGGCTAAATTATTCGATGTTTTTAAGGCTTTATTAGACTGTTGTTCAGAGGAACAATTAAACAATTTATTGATCTCTTTGTATCAAGAACAATTGTAGGGTGGGCATTGCCCACCTACTGATTAAACCTTAGCTTCTAGAGACTTCAGATATTCCGTATTGACCCCAGATTCACGAGTTAGGGCAATTTTACCTGTTCGCGCTACTTCTCGAATACCAAACTTATTCAACATCTGAACAATAGCGACTAATTTACCAGGATCGCCCACTACTTCTATAGTGACACTTTCTTCAGCAATATCCACAATTCTAGCGCGGAAAACCTGAGCTAATTCGATAACTTCAGCCCGGTTAGCAGCAATCGCATTGACCTTAACTAACATTAATTCCCGTTCCACACAAGGAATTTGAGTGATATCATTAACTTTGAGGACATTGATCAGCTTATAGAGTTGCTTGGTCAACTGTTCAATACTATTCTCATCCCCTGGCACTACCATTGTAATCCGGGATATGCCCACTTGTTCAGCAGGCCCTACCGCCAAACTTTCAATATTGAACCCACGACGGGCAAATAAACCAGCAATGCGGGTTAAGACTCCGGCCTCATCTTCAACTAAAACAGAGAGTGTGTGTTTCATTCTAATTCAATCGCCAATTTCCTCAACAATTTAAGCCAATCAACTACAATATTTAGGGTGTTCTTTGATTAGTGTAATCATTGTTTATTCTATCACAAATATCTTAAGTCCTTTTTCTAATTTTGGTGGAAATTTTAAGGTAAACTTCCACCAAAAATTCGTAGGGGCGGGTTTATTTAACTTTTTTGTGAGAATCATGGATTTGGTAAAAAACCCAGGGCGGGTTTATTTAACTTTTTTGTGAGAATCATGGATTTGGTAAAAAACCCAGGGCGGGTTTATTTAACTTTTTTGTGAGAATCATGGATTTGGTAAAAACCCAGGGCGGGTTTATTTAACTTTTTTGTGAGAATCATGGATTTGGTAAAAAACCCGCCCCTACTACAAAAATCCGCCCCTACAAATTTTGTGTAATTAATTTTGTCTACCTACTTATAATTAATTTTGTTTACCTACTTATTAGTAAACTGCGATCGTTTTATGTTCCGTCATTTTATCTCATTTTTTCTATTAATTTGTCTCAGTTTATCCGCTAGTCTGGGCATAGCTAAACTAAGTGAGGTTAGGGTGATGGCTTCTGTACCTCCTTCTGAAATCCCTCAAATCCAGACCCAACCAGAAGAACAAGCTAAAGAATGGTATCGTCAAGGACAGTTAAAACAAGCTATTGAACTATGGCAAAAAATAGCTCAGGACTACGAAAAACAAGGCGATAAACTCAATCAAGGGCGAATTTTGAGTAATTTAGCCTTAGCTTATTCTCAAGTGGGTGCATGGGAACTTGCACAAACTGCCATGACTCAAAGTTTAGACCTACTGCAAAAACAAACCCTAGCCACCCCAAATCAGACTCGTTTACCCATTTTAGCAGAAGCGTTAAACGTTCAGGGAACCTTATTTTTAGCTAAAGGAGACACTTTAGATGCTTTATCCACTTGGGAACAAGCAACCGCTACCTATAGACAAGTAGGAGACGAATTAGGGCTTTTTCGCACCCAAATCAATCAATCAAGGGCATTACAAGGGTTGGGACTGTATCGACCCGCTTGTGAGAAACTGGTCAAGTTATTGCTAAAAAATAGCTTAAGTTGTCAAAATATAGACCTTCAGTCCCTTAAACCTCTATTTACTGATTCTTTGTCTCCCTTACAACGGGAAGGTTTGCTAAGTTTAGCCTCTGTGTTGCGTCAACTGGATGGGGTAGATACTTCTAGGTGGATTTTAGAGCAATTATTAGATAAGTTACCGCAAGAAGATAAAGTGGCTTCTATTTGGCTTAATTTAGGGCAAACGTTACAAATGCAGGGAGAAATTGAGGAAGCTCAAAAAAGTTATCAAATGGCGATCGCCGTTTCCTCTAGGGGTGAGATTCAATTAAAATCCCAACTCGCTCAACTGTATTTATTAGAGATAAAAGGAGAATGGCAGAGTATACCAGATATTATAGAAGCAATTGAGCAAAATATAGCAATTTTACCTGTTAATAAAACAAAAATTGATGCTCAACTTAATTTAGGTCAAAGGTTAATAGAACAAGCAAATATAAACGTTTATAGTCAAATTAAACTATATTGGCAGTTAATAGAAAATAAAATAACTCAGGCTCGACAAGAAGCTCAAAAGATTGGTTATGCGCGGGGGGAAACTTACGCATTAGGAAATTTAGGGGAACTATATGAAACATTGGCTTTAGCTAAACTATGTCAAAAAAAGCCGATTTCTAGTGAAAATTGTCGTCAAGCTTATCAATTCCAAGATAGGGAAAAATTAACATTAAATTCATCTCAACTTTGGCTAAAAGCTCAACAATTAACCGAACAAGCTTTGATGCAATCTCAGGCATTACAAGCACCAGAAATGATCTATTTATGGCAATGGCAACTAGGGAGAATTTGGGGGGCTTCTGGACGCAAAGAGGAGGCAATAAAAGCCTATTTAGCAGCAGTTAATACCCTCAAAAGTGTCACGGCTGATTTAGGGGCAAATCGAGAATTTCAGTTATCATTTCAAGATAAAATTGAACCTGTTTATCGGGAGTTATTGGGGTTATTATTACCAAAAAATAATAATGAATTAGTCTCCGAAGATAATTTAAACGAAGCTAGACAACAAATTGAAGCTTTACAAATTGCTGAATTAAATAATTTCTTTCGTTCTATTTGTGTTGAAAGTCAACCCGTTGATGTAGATAAAATTGATATTTCAGCCGCTATTTTATATCCCATTATTTTAAGCGATCGCTTAGTAGTTTTATTAAGTATTCCTAATCAACCTTTACAGGTTTATGTTACCTCTATAGACAAAAAAGAATTAGAAAAAGTTGTCGAACAATTACGTTATACTATTGTGATTCGTAGTCAAAGGGAATTTTATGACTATGGACAACAAGTTTATCAATGGTTAATTAAGCCTTTTATTCAACAATTAGAAAACGCAGAGATTAAAACCTTAGTATTTGTTCCTGATGGAGTATTTCGTAATATTCCCATGGCTACTTTATATGATGGTAAACAATATTTAATAGAAAAATATCGAGTAGCTTTAACACCTGGACTGACGTTACTTTCTCCTGAAGCGTTACAAAAAAAAGGTTTAAATACCCTATTTGCTGGATTAACAGAAATTGCCGAAAAACCAGGGTTAACCCCTTTATTATTTGTCAATGAAGAATTAGATGCAGTTCGCTCTCAAGTAACTAGTACCGTTTTGCTTAATCAACAATTTACCTTAACTGATTTACAGCAAACTTTGCAATATAATTCCTTTACCATTGTGCATTTTGCCACTCATGGTCAATTTAGTTCCCAATTTAAAGATACCTTTATTTTGACTTGGAATAGTTTGATTAATATTCTCGAATTAGAAGAACTTCTTCAGAAAAATGATATCAAAGGAACTAAACCCATTGAGTTGTTAATATTAAGTGCTTGTGAAACGGCTACGGGCGATCGCCAAGCGGCATTAGGATTAGCAGGATTCTCTGTTCGTGCGGGTGCGAGAAGTACAATTGCAACACTTTGGTCGGTTAATGATCAAGCTTCGGCTGCTTTAATGGATCAATTTTATCGTCAATTAGCTACTCAAAATGTCTCAAAAGCAGAAGCTCTTAGAAAAGCACAATTAGCATTATTAAAAAACCGTTGGTATCGTCATCCTTTTTATTGGTCTCCTTATATTTTAGTGGGAAATTGGCTTTAAAAAATCCTTCCAGGACTTATCAACCTGCTAAGTACCACGCGCAAAATTAATTGCACAGTCTCCGGCGCGGGTTTTGATAAGTAGGTAGGCAAAATTAATTACATAAAACTGATATAATGTGGTATATTACGTCACCCATTCGGTTTACGTCCTCTTTGGACTTGCTTAATTTTCACAAAACAGCTACAATGAAGTCTAATTTTTGTAAATGATCGAACCTTCAACATCACTCACTCTTGTGAGAAGTGGAAGACAAGCGATTTAGTTTAATTTTAAGAGAACCGTATATGCACCAACTCAAGCAATACTCGGTTGCAGAAACACTTGAAAAAGACTTAGGAGATCCCTTAGATCCTAATAACATAATGTCTTTTAAACAAGTAGTTGACATCGATGAGACGGAAGAATTTCCTCACTCACAGATCGAATGGCTTTACAATTGGAAACTGCAACATTATTATGTTCCGGCGGAGTGTGGTGGGGAGTTTACCTCTTTTGAGGAATTTGTCGCATTTGTTCGAGTTTTAAGTCGTCGAGATCAAACTATTGGTATTGCTTTTACAACTCTTTTTTGGTCATTTATTACTTGGATGAGTGGAAGCGATGAACAAAAGCAAAAATTAGCCAATTATATTAAAAATGAACAGGGGACAATGTGTTTAGGTTATTCTGAACGAGAACATGGAAGTGATCTAGTTGGGGGTGATCTAACAGCGAAAAAAGTATCAGGAGGTTATATTCTCAATGGGGAAAAATGGCCAATTAACCGAGCAACAATATCGGGAATTTCCTATATTTTAGCTAAAACTGCTCCCGAAGGTGGGGCCAAATGTTTAACCTTATTTATGGTGAACAAGCGAGAATTAGATCCAGAAAAATATTACAATTTACCTAAAATTCTGACTCATGGAATTCGGGCTTCCGATATGAGTGGAATTGGCTTTAAAGATTGTTTTGTTCCTGATTCAATGCGCCTAAAAAATGAAGGAGATGGCTTAGAAATTGCCCTAAAAGGGTTTCAAATTACTCGTACTTTATGCGCTGCTTTCTCATTAGGGGCAGCAGATACAGCCTTAAGAACAACTCTTAATTTTGCTTCAAAACGTATTGTTTATGGGAAAACAGTATTTGATCTTCCCCAACCTCGTCAAACATTGGTAGATGCTTTTTTAGATTTGTTAATCTGTGATTGTGAAACCATTGGATCAGCTAGAGGATTTCATGTAGTTCCCGAACAATTTAGTGTTTGGGCCTCTGTGGTGAAATACTTTGTCACCACTCAGTTAGAAACCATGATCAATAATGTTTATGTGGTGTTAGGTTCTCGCTTTTATATGCGCGAAGAACACGACTGGGGAATCTTTCAAAAGGTACTACGAGATAATTCTATTATCAGTATGTTTGATGGTAGTACGGTTGTAAATTTACACGCCCTGATATTACAATTGCGTCCACTGACAAAATATCGTAGTCGCAGAAAGTCAAATACAATGGCAGAAATTCAAGGACGACTAGAAACGATTTTTTCATTAGAAAAACCTCTGCCTACCTTTACACCAACTGAGTTAGAATTATTTGGACGAGGCATAGATGATCCCTTACAAGGGTTAGAAATTGCCTTACAACAACTTGAAGATTTAAAACAAACATCTGATCTAGATGAACAAGTGTTAGAAAACCTCTTACAATTGGGTAATCTAGTTTTAGAGGAATTAGATAATCATGATCAATTAATTGCTAATTCAAAATTTGAATATGGTCATGATCAGTCCCCTGAATTGTTTGAAATTGCCAAAAAATATTGTAATCTTCATGCGGCCGCCGCTTGTTTACATATGTGGCTTTATAATCGCACAATTTTAGGAGACTTTTTTGCTAAGGGAGAATGGTTAGTTTTGAGTTTACATCGACTATTACGAACAATAAGACATCTTCCTTATTGTCTCAGTGAAATCTACGTCGAAAATACTGCTCAAGAACTGCTAAAACTATACAAAGAAGATAAACTATTTTCAATAGTTCCTTTTCAACTTGCTCAATCACAATCACCAGAGGATAAACCCTATGCAACTTCAGGACTCCAGCTTAAAGCTTAATGAACCCCAAACCGTAACTAACCCGGTAGAGGCCCTACAAATGTGGCTAATCAAGCAGTTAGCTGAACAATTATCTCATGATCCTAGCACCATTAAAGTTAGTGAACCTTTAACTCGTTATGGACTCGACTCCATTGATGCTGTAACCTTAGTAGGAGACTTAGAAGATTGGCTAGATATGAAACTTCCTGATACTTTATTTTGGGATTATCCAACTATTGCTAAAGCATCTCAATATTTAGCCGAAAATTTTGATATTACCGGGGCATTAGATAACTTAAAAGCAGAAGAATTAACCACCGTAGTTCCTAACAATAAAGCCTCGGAAAATTTGGCTGAAAATAAAAAAGGTTGGGGTGGTCTTTTTGGAAGGTTTAAATAAAACTGGACTCATGAACCAGCATCACTTGTAGGGTCAATTCATGAATTGATCCTAGCAAAAGACCCAATATCTAGAGGCGTTGTGTAAGTCGAGTAAAAGATAAATTTATGAAATGAACTATTCTGATTTTTCGTTTTGGTGGGTATTAATTTTATTTAGCGTTCCCTATTTTACGGTGCGCTACATTGCTAAATCTTTTAATTTATGGCGAGGTATTTTTGATACTATTGGGGTTTTAGCCTTATCCCTTATTTTATTTCTTAATGCCAGTCGTTCTAGTTTTGTTATTTTTATTTTTGAAGTTATTTTTAACTACTTGATGGTGTGGTGGATGTTACGCCTTCAAGGAGGGAAAGCTAAATTAATTGCCACTATTGTTATTGTTATTAATATTGGTATTTTAGCTTATTTTAAATATCTGACTTTCTTTGTAGAAGATCTCTTAGGAATATTCTTAAATATTCC
Source organism: Aphanothece sacrum FPU1 (assembly GCF_003864295.1). Lineage (NCBI taxonomy): Bacteria > Bacillati > Cyanobacteriota > Cyanophyceae > Chroococcales > Aphanothecaceae > Aphanothece > Aphanothece sacrum. The sequence continues at coordinate 402,729 of NZ_BDQK01000017.1, forward strand.
TGATAATTGGCAACAAACCTTTCCGATTCCTGTTAGAAATCAAATTCCCCCTGGACTGTCATTTTATACATTTCAAATGGTCGGTTTTGTGGTTGACTCATTAGCTGATCGCAAAAAGAAACCGATTGGAATTCTTGATTACATGAACTTTGTATCTTTTTTCCCTCAAATTGTAGCAGGGCCAATTGAACGTCGTAAAGATTTATTTCCGCAAATAGAATCCTTTCGTTTTAAATTTACTATTGATAATTTTGAGCAAGCATTTAAGTGGATATCTCTAGGATTTTTTATGAAATTTGTCTTAGCTGATAATATTGCTCCATATATTGACTTAACTATTAGTAATAATGCTTGGACAGTTTGGTTTTTTGCCTTATTATTTACCTTAAGAATCTATTTTGATTTTGCTGGTTATAGCTTTGTAGCTGTAGGTTTAGGGCATTTTTTAGGAGTTAATATAACAGTTAACTTTTTAGCCCCTTATACTTCACAAAGTATTAATGAATTTTGGCGACGTTGGCATATTACACTTAGTACCTGGTTTCGAGATTACGTTTTTTTACCTTTAATGGGATCAAATAAAAAATGGGCTGCTTTTTACCTATTTTTAACCTTTACTTTATCAGGATTTTGGCACGGTGCAGCCTGGAATTTTATTATTTGGGGAGCATATCATGGGGCATTATTATTAGTATTACGTTATTTAGGTCGGCCCTTTTATGGATTAATTGGTAATTATGTCCCTCGTCCCCAGATTATTTCTTGGGGTTTAACCTTTGGTTCTGTCATTTTTGGTTGTCTTTTCTTCATGGAAACTAACAGTCATCGTCTCTTAACTAAGTTACATACTTTAGTGACTCCTGGGGCTTATTCTTGGGATAATTTTCAAGGAGTTTGGTCATCTTATACTGTCAATGAGGTATCAGCATTAGGACTGGTTTTAGTTCTGTCTACGTTGATTTTATTAATGGAACATATCGCTGTTTGGCAAGGTAAATTTGAATATGAATTATTATTGTCTCGCTGGGTGTCTCCAGTATTATTAGCTTTAACAATTTTACTAGCGGCAAATATTCCATCTGAGTTTATTTATTTTGAATTCTAATGAATAACAAACCTTTAATTAATATATGTGTTTTAGGCGGGGGATTTGGTGGACTTTATACAGCCTTATCTCTGACTCGTTTTTCTGAGATAAAATCAGGACAATATCAAATTACGTTAGTAGAAAGAAATGATTCTTTTTTATTTACTCCCTTATTATATGAGTTAATTACGGGAGAATTACAACGGTGGGAAATTGCCCCATCTTATCAAAAATTATTAGCAGGAACCCCCATTAAATTATGTCAAAATACTGTTGAAGGAATTGATCTTAAAACTCGTCAAGTTAAACTAGATGATGATCAATTATTAAGCTATGATTATTTAATTTTAGGGGTAGGAACTCAAAACCGTTGGGCGGATATTCCAGGGTTAAAAAATAATGCTTTAACTTTTCGTACATTAGCCGATGTAGAACGATTACAAACTCAATTACATTTATTAGAAACATCGGAACGTCAACGAATAAGATTAGCCGTCATTGGGGCCGGCCCGAACGGAATTGAACTATCTTGTAAATTAGCTGATCGTCTGGGAAAACGAGGAGAAATTGTTTTAATTGAACGAGGAAATGAGATCTTAAAATGGTTTTCTCAGGGGGTACGTTCAGCTTCTTATAAAGCTTTAGATTCTCGTCGTATACAATTATATCGACAAACCAACGTTAATAAAATTGCTGAAGATTCTATAACTTTAATTCGTCAAAAAGAACAAGAAACTTTACCGATTGATTTAGTTATCTGGGTAGGGGGAACCCAATCAAGATCATGGATTAAGGCGTTAAACTGTCAACAAAATGCCCAAGGAAAACTGTTAACCCTTCCTACATTACAACTAATGGATTATCCAGAGGTATTTGCCTTAGGTGATTTAGCAGAAATTCATCAGACTAAACAACAAATTCCTGCTACAGCACAAGTGGCTTATCAACAGGCAAGTTGTGCGGCTAAAAATTTAATTGCCCTTATAAAAAATAAACCTTTAAAAGCATTTTATTATTTACATCTTGGGGATATGCTAACATTAGGAAAAGGAGAAGCAATTGTCTCTAGTTTTTGTCTGAATATTGAAGGATATTTAGGGTCTATTATTAGACGACTTGCTTATATTTTTCGCTTGCCAACTACTCGTCATCGACTCCAAGTTTTAAGGAATTTATTACAAAAAAGCTTGTTAAAAATAAGACGTTTTTTTCGGTGGCGATTAACTAGATTATTATTAGCAAAGTCCGCTAAAAATTATTAATAATCAACCGTTGTAGGGGTGAACGACCTTCATTTGCGTCAACTTAGTCCAAAACGCCAACAGACTAAAGTCTGTGGCTATACGAACAAAGTCCGACGAGCGCGGACTTTCTGTTTATCCCCAACCCCTAACCCCAATCTTGACTTTTGCCTACTTGTCACCCCCTACGGATAACTGGTTTAAGCTATTGAAATAAGAAATCAACTCATAAGAGGAAATGAACATAATGGATGCTTTTAGCCTCGTTCCCCCTGATTGGAGTCAAAATGCTATTCATGGATTAAAATTTTGTTGTCCTCGTTGTCATGAGGCCGCCAGTAAAGCACAACGAGTTTGGATTAACCGACGGGCCCCCGTTTTATGTGAAGATTATCGTCGTAAATGGCAAGAATTTTATCACTGCGAATGCCAACAAGCTTGGTGGGCCTGGAATAGCGATCGCCCCCCATCTGAGTTAACAAAACCGACGGAGTGATTATGTTAAGTAAACCGAATAAAACGCAATATTGGGCAGCGTTTATTTGTTTAGGGAATCCAGCCGCCTTGAAAAATTAGGTGTTGCTGATTGATGGTATGATTCTTATCTTGCGCAAAGAATCAACGCAAAGAATAGTTGTTTCATACCCTGATTCAGCAACGCCGTATTATAGGTTGGGTTGAGGCACGAAACCCAATACCCAAAACGATAGCAAAAGTCCCTCACTTCTATTAACCTGAGTTCGGGTTTATCCAGTCATCTAGTAAGTAAAACTTAACAAAGATTTCTAAAAATATTAAATTCTAAGATTAATTACAATCCCTTAATAAATATTTAAAAATAGAGAAAAATAATGATAAGAATAAATTTCCCTTAACGGTGAGCTATGAGCAGTTTTCATCCTTCTTGTCCCATTGATGAGGTTTCTGATAACCCTTCTCATCCCATAGAACATTTAATCCTAACTGTCCAAAAACTCTCTTTAGCTCGTGATCTAGAGACAGTCATGTATATTGTTAAACACGCAGCCCGTAAACTGACTCAATCGGACGGTGCTACTTTTATTTTACGGGATGGAAGCAATTGTTTTTACGCAGATGAAGATGCGATCGCTCCTTTGTGGAAAGGAATGCGTTTTCCTCTGGATATTTGTATTGGGGGTTGGACTATGAATAATCGTCAACCTGCGATTATTCCTAATGTTTTGGGAGATAGTCGTATTCCTTATGAAGCTTATAAACCTACTTTTGTTAAAAGTTTATTAACCGCTCCTATTCGTCGTCTTGATCCGATTGGAGCGATCGGTATTTATTGGTCACAATATCATGAATCGACTCCAGAAGAAATTAAATTATTGCAAGCATTAGCAGATTCAACCGCGATCGCAATGGAAAATATTCAGGTATATTCTGAATTAGAAAAACTGGTAAAAGAGCGCACAGCAGAACTTGAATTAGCTAATCAAAATTTAGTTGAAGAAATTAGTTATCGACAACAAGCAGAAAAAGAAGTTAGACAACTTTCTCTCACTGATGAATTAACTCAATTATCTAATAGAAGGGGGTTTAATTTATTAGGAGAACATGAATTAGATATTGCTCGTCGTCATCATTATTACTGTACCTTATTTTTTATCGATCTCGATGGCTTAAAACTGGTTAATGATACCTATGGGCATGAAATTGGCGATCAAATGATTAAAGATGCGGCTAATCTTTTTAAGCAAACTTTCCGAGATGTGGATATTATAGCTCGTTTAGGAGGAGATGAATTCGTTATTTTAACCGCAGCAGAAGTAATCTTTGATCAGCAAGCAGTTTATCAAAGATTACTTAATAATTTAGCTAAATTTAATCAACAATCTAATCAACCTTATCAACTTTCTTTTAGTGTTGGACAAGTCAAGTATAGCCCTGAATCATCAGATTCTTTAGAAAGTTTGCTCACTCAAGGGGATCAAGCAATGTATCTACAGAAAAAAGGCAAACATCGATATCATTAAAGAAGAAAAAGCCCCGACTAAGTAACTGGACAAAAATAAACGTTACGGTGAAGTGAGCAGGGGAGCGCCGGAGCGCCGGAGCAGGGAGAGGGGTTACAACCTAGTTACATTTCTTAACATAGTATTATTTATTTATGTCCGACTACTTAGCATGATTAAACACCCCATCTAAAACAATTTTTAATCCTCGTTGATGGGCTTCTTTTAACAACTTGTCAAATGCTTCATTACCCCCTAATAAAGGCTCAATTTGATAATAATCATGAGTATGATAACGATGATTACTTGCTGAACGAAAAATAGGGGTAAAATAAAGGGCTGTCACCCCTAAATTTTGCAAATAATCTAATTTGTCAATCACTCCCCAGAGGTTCCCCCCCTTATATCCTTGAAAAGTCGGGGGACTATTCCAGTCTTCTAAGGGAACATCGAGTAACCATTGTTGTTGAGGGGGGACACTTCTAGCAAAAGCATCAGGATAAATTTGATAAAAAATAGCATTTTTTACCCAGTCAGGAGTGGTCATTTCAGTTATCAGTTATCAGTTATCAGTTATCAGTTATCAGTTACCAATTGATAATTAATTCTGTTGAAAACCTCTACTTTCAAGGAAAAAGAAAAAAAGTTCATTTCTTTCAATTCTCCTTATTTCTAGAGATAGGTAATTATCAATTATCAATTAATCTTACGGGTAGAAACATAATTGAGGTAAACCAAGAGTTTCCTCCCATCCCATCATCAGATTTAAACATTGTACTGCTTGTCCAGCTTGACCTTTAATGAGATTATCAATAGCAGAGAGGACAATCACGCGATCGGTGCGATCATCGGTTTCGATGCCAATGTAACAAAGATTCGTCCCACAAGCCCATTTTGTTTGAGGATAAGTGCCATTCGGGAGAATTTTAACAAAAGGAGACGACCGATAAAACGCGCTGTAAATGGTCAAAATATCGTCCCTAACTAACCCTGGATCTCTTAAAGTCGCATAGACAGTCGCCAGGATACCTCGTACCATAGGGATTAAATGGGGCGTAAACTGCACCCTAACTTCATGACCCGCTAATTCTGAGCAAACTTGTTCAATTTCTGGGGTATGACGATGTTTAGCAACTCCATAAGCCCCAAAAGAACCATCAGCCTCTGATAATAATAAATTAATTTTACCTTGACGGCCGCCCCCTGATGCGCCTGATTTTGCGTCAATAATAGCGGTTTCTGGGACAATTAAACCTTGTTTGAGTAAAGGAGATAAGGCCATTAAACTTGCGGTAGGATAGCATCCTGGACACCCCACTAAAGAAGCGGATTTAATTTCTTCACGGTACAATTCAGGGAGTCCATAAACCGCTTTAACCGCCGTTTCCCCATCAGTGCGGTCTTTATTGTACCAACGAGTATAAGTCTGTAAATCTTTAAAACGGTAATCCGCCGATAGATCTAATACTTTAACCCCTTTAGCTATTAATGGGGGGGCTAAATCACAAGCAAGTCCATTAGGAAGTCCCAAAAAGACCGCCTGACAACGAGCAGCGATAACGTCTGTATCAATAGGTTCAATGGTAAAATTAACACGGTGGCCCAAGTGGGGATAAATATCACTGTAGAGCTTTCCAGCACTATCCTTGCCACCTAGATAGACAATTTCTACGTTAGGGTGTTCTAGTAACAACTTTACCAATTGTACCCCACCGTATCCTGAAGCCCCAATAATGCCAACTGGTATGCGTTTTGACTCACCCATAAGTATCACTTCCTGACAATCTTCAATGATCAATATAATTCATGGCCGAATTGTAATCTTAAATGCTGGTAATGAATCAGAAGTTTTGCTAAAGGAATTATGAAAAAAGGTGATTTACTTTAAAGAACAACAACTAGACTTATTCGCTGACAGAACTTCAACCTAAACTTTTGTGAGTAATCAACTCAGACTTTGGTTTTAATTTTTTAATGATAAAATGAAGTGTTAAAACGAGGGTTTTCTATACAAATTAAAACAAACTGAATTAGGATTTTTATGTAAAGTATGAAATTATCACCAATTAAGATAATCGGGGTTAAACCGCTTCTGTGGGTGGCGATCGCGGTAACTCTAGCCATTTTTCTACTAAACTTCTATTTAGTAGGCTTTGGGGTTTATGGGGATGGCATTGGTTACTATACTCCCCTGCGTTCTCTGATTTTTGACGGAGATCTCAAAATTTCTAACGAATACGAATATCTCTCCCATTCTGCCTCTAACTTTGGTGGAGGTGTTCGGGTAGATAAAGGCATTCCAGACTATAGTAAATATACCTTGGGCATGGGCTTAGTCCTCTCTCCCTTTTTTGCATTAGGACACCTAGTCACCTTAATGTTAAAGACCCTGGGCTTAAATGTTGTCCCTAATGGACTATCTTGGCCTTACGAATTATTTTACTGTCTTGGTAGTATTGGATTAGGAATCGCTGGCTTAATTATCTGTTATAAAGGGGCCCGATTATTTTTTAGTCAAACCCCATCCGTTTTAGGAGTAGCTGGAGTTTGGTTTGCTTCTCCCCTCACCTTTTATTTATCAATAGAATCATCCATGTCTCATGGAGTCTCTCAATTTCTGATTTCTCTATTTCTCTATATTTGTATCGCTACTCCTTGGATAAAACAACGCCGTCAACAAATTTTATTAGGACTATTATTAGGCTTAGGCGCATTAGTTAGACCTCAAGACGTTTTATTTATGAGCGTCCCCATTTTGATGATTCTAGCCACTATAATCACTGATTGGCGCAAAACTGATCATTCCGATACTAAATCTACTTTAAAGCCCTATCAAATAGCGCTCGCCTATGGTCTACCCTTAGTTATTATTGCCTTAGTTACAGGTTTAATGCAAATTCCTCAACTTCTGATTTATCAGTGGCAATTTGGCAGTTTTTTTAATATACCTTATTTACAGGAAGGGGCAGCCGAGGGCTATCAGGCAAGTTTTCATTGGGTCAACCCCGCCATCTTAAATGTCCTGTTTTCAGGCTTTCATGGACTATTTTCCTGGCATCCCTTATTATTTTTAGCTATTATTGGCTTAATTTTGGTAAGAAAACGGTTTCCTACCCTGGTCTGGATTCTTTTTATTGCCTTTGCGTTACAAGTATACTTAGTCGCTGCTTGGTGGTGTTGGTGGCAAGGATCAAGTTTTGGTGGCAGAATGTTTGCTAATTGCAGCTTTATTTTTGTTTGGGGATTAGCTGCTTTATGGGATTATTTCCCCTCCCATCCCTGGAAAATCGTAGGAATAGTCACCACCGTGTTTTTTATGGGCTGGAACGCCCTGTTGGTCTTACAATATGAATCAGCCATGATTCCCTCAGAAGCACCCGTTACTATGGGGCAGATTGTGCAGAATCAACTGTTTGTCATTCCTTACTTTATCAACCATCTGCTTAAGCGGTGAACTAATAAAAATAAGCTGATATTTATGGCTTTTTTTTGATAGACTAGGTATGCAAGCAATTTTAGGAAATTATTAAGATGGAAAGCGTTGCTTATATTCTTATATTGACCATGATGATAGCCGTATTGTTTTTTGCGATCGCGTTTCGGGAACCTCCTCGCATCCAAAAGTAAATTTAGGTTATCCATACTAAAGTTAACCCCCTTAAAAATTTTATCTGAGCCGATTTTACCGAATCTTGATTTAGCTTTGTCTAGATAAAGATTAAGGGCGGCTCAGTATATTCTTTTTTGATCCGAATCTCAGGCTTGTGTTGAAAACCGTTTGTGACTTTCTCACGCTTAATTTTTCCTTGCCACGGACAGTCTTATGCAATGCCCCTACTGTCATTATACCAATAGTCGTGTTCTAGAATCCCGTTCTTCAGAAGGGGGACAAAGTATTCGTCGTCGTCGGGAATGTTTGAACTGTAAACACCGCTTTACGACTTATGAACGTATTGAATTTGTGTCTATTACCGTTATCAAACACGATGGCAAAAAAGAATCTTTTGACTCTTCTAAATTATTGCGAGGAATGGTAAGAGCTTGTGAAAAAACAGGTATTTCTCATCAACGTATCGAAACTATTGTCGATGATATTGAAGCCCATTTACAACAACGTCCCCAAAGAGAAGTAAGCAGTCAAGAGATAGGAGAGTTGGTACTAGAATATTTACGAGATGAAAACGAAGTGGCTTATATTCGCTTTGCTTCCGTTTATGGTAGATTTCAAGGGATTAAGGATTTTGTGGCTACCCTTAACCAGTTACAACAAGATAGACTTGCAGCGACTCCTTCACCTTGGACAGAGCCTTTGGTTGACTCGGCCCCTGCTTTGTCTAGGAGCGAATAATCCATACCCACCATCTTAAGTATTGTAGCTGATTATACATTTTATACCAAGATGTCGGGAGAGCCAGCCTTATCCTATAAAAACGAAGTCCGACGAGCGCGGACTTATTTGTAGGTTGCGTAGGCAACCTTTGTTTGTATAGCTTAACTCTTGAGAGTTAAAGTCTCTTATTGGTAATAATTTAGCATAACTTGTCCGGTAGAACCCAATCTTTAAGATGGTGGGTTACGACGCGTCCTAAATCTTATTAGTTTTCCGGTCAAAATTGTTGCCGCGTCTAACCCACCCTACGAATCATAAGCTTTACTTATTAAATTATAGATGTTTCATTAAGAAATAGGTCTGTTGAAGGGGTTCGCCATAACTTTTCTAATTCATTAGCGGGCATAGTTAGATATAAAATATCCCCAGATTGTAGAACAATTTCTAACAAATCCCAACTATGAATATTCTGTTGTTGTCTTTCTAAATAAAGAGGAACAAAATTTCCATTCATTGCTGCTTGTGGTAATTTTTGTCCACACAAAGGATGATTTGGTGTAATGAGAGTAGCTAAAGCAACCCATAACAAATCATCAGTGATGCCATTCCCTAAAATTCTACCGCCAAGAGCGGCAGCAGCAAAGGAAGGAGTAGCTAATTCTGCGGGACATAAGACAGTTTCAAAGTCAAAAACCTCTTGTACTGACCTAGCAAATTGAGCTTCATGAGAACGTAATACAACCGAAATATTCGGAGCGATCGCTTTATTGCCTAATGCTGCAAAAGAAAAAATCGGGGCCGCTAGGGCCGCAACACTCATACTTACGTGATCTGGTAAAGTTTGATCGAGTCTTTCCCCTAAAGTATTGTTAAATAAACGATTAATAATGCGAATATGGGGATTAAGTAACCTTGCTTGGGTTAAGACCCCCAAATTCACGGCATCGTCATGACTTGCTAATACGAGGGTCTGTGCATGATGAATACCAGCTTTTGCCAAAGTTACTGGCGATCGCAATTCACCGACAATAATTTGGGGTTCTTCTTGTCCTAAGATGGGGCGATCACTGATTCCAACAACTGATGCACCCTGTCGTCTCAATAAGCTAAAAATCTGATAGCCAGTTCGGCCTAAACCGCAGACAATAATTCTAGGTTTCATGAAATGGCACGATGATAAAAAATTAAATCAAATTAAGTTTTAATCATCCATTATTATCTATAATCGTGATAATAATCTGTAGCTATTTACACTACTTTAATGATTTATTTTTTGTCATGTCAATAGTAGTTAGCTTAAGGAAAGCGATCGCTATGTTGATAGAATCTTAATCTACCTGGGCCAAGATATAATCCTTGAGGTTTTTCTCCTGTAGGATAAGCAGTGATTCCGAAGAGATAAACGCCTCCAATTTCAGGATTTATTTTAGGTTTAAGTCCTACGGTTATTGTGTTCCCTGGAGGCACAGGAGGATCTAAAATAATGGTAATCTCATTAGTATCTAAATTTTGTTTAGCTTTAGCAACTGTTAGAGAATTACCTCGGTTAAGGGGAGTTCCTTCAAAGGCCAATGTTTCTGTTAAATCATAACTAATAATTTCTGCTCCTTGACTTTGTTTAATGGTCAATTTTTGCAGAGATTCTCCTACATTCTTAGGTAATTCAATGGTAACATAATAATTAGCCCCCCAGGCTCTAATACTACTTAATGTAGTCACCATATCAATGAGGCGTGGAGATTTATTAAAAATAGTGATTCCATTACCCAACTCAACAGCTAATATTGGACTAGCACAAATAAGCAAAATACTGGTAATTTCTAATAATTTTTTCATAAAAGATTGAGCCAGAACATGAATATAAGGGTAATATAGGTTCTACCGGACAAACTATGCTAAACTAACAATTAATAAAAGGCTAAAGCCTTATCCTATAAAAACGAAGTCCACCTTCGTGGACATCCATTATAGGTTGGGTAGGCAACCTTTGTTTATATAGCTTAACTATGAACGAGTTAAGGTCTTTTATTTGTGATGATTTAGCATAACTTGTCCGGTAGAACCAAAAGCTTTAATAAAATTAACGGTTCAAAGTTCATTAAATAAATAATGAACCATGAACCAAAAACGAAGTGACTAATTAAACAGGAGTTACGGCTTTCCGGGCGGCGGCAGCCTCATCAGGATGTATTCCTAAACGAGTTAAATTAAGACGACCTTTAGCGTCAATTTCGCGCACTTTGACGATAACTTCATCGCCTACGGCCACCTCATCTTCGACCTTACCGACTCGTCCCTCGGCTAATTGAGAAATATGGATCATTCCCTCTTTTCCGGGAAGAACTTCCACAAAAGCCCCAATTTGGATAATACGGGTCACTCGGCCCATATATACTTCTCCTTCATTGAGTTTGCGGGTCATATTGTAGATAATTTGTTTAGCTTTTTCCGCTTTTTCAGCTTCAATAGCGGCGATAGTTACCGTACCATCATCCCCAATATCAATCTTAGATCCGGTTTGCTCTGTAATACCCTTAATGGTCTTACCACCAGGCCCAATGACTAATCCAATCATATCAGGATCGATCTTCATGGTCAGTAAACGAGGAGCATAAGCAGATAATTGAACACGAGGTTCAGGGAGAGTCGCCAGCATTTTATCTAGAATATGTAAACGGGCCGGTAATGCTTGCTGGATGGCTTGAGCAACCACTTCCATGGGTAAACCCGTTATTTTCATATCCATTTGTAGGGCCGTGATACCGCTATCGGTTCCTGCGACTTTGAAGTCCATATCTCCTAAAAAGTCTTCAATTCCTTGAATATCAGTCAGGATACGCACTTCATCCCCTTCTTTAATCAAACCCATAGCCGCCCCACTAACAGGCTTAACAATGGGAACTCCCGCATCCATTAAAGCTAAGGTTGAGCCACAAACTGACCCCATAGAAGTTGAACCATTAGAAGACAATACCTCTGATACCACCCGCAACACATAAGGAAACTCACTTTGAGGGGGTAAAATCGGTAAAATCGCCCGTTCGGCTAAGGCCCCGTGACCAATTTCGCGCCGTCCAGGAGAACGCATGGGACGAGTTTCTCCCACGGAAAAAGGCGGAAAATTGTAGTGATGGAGGTAACGTTTTTCGTCTTCAGGGTGCAGATCATCCCCCAAGTCTTGAGCATCTCCGGGAGTTCCCAAAGTTGCTAAGGAAAGCACTTGAGTTAGACCCCTGTTAAATAATGCGCTACCATGAACTCGTGGGGGTAACAAACCCACTCGACAGGAAATAGGGCGCACTTCGTCAAGTTTTCGTCCATCAACACGAACTCCCTCATTAACAATTTGAGAGCGCATTAACTGTTTGGTTAAATCTTTGTAAAGATTGCTGACCACTTTAGAACTTTGGCTGGCCGCTACTTTAACTGGATCTTCCTCTGGAAGTTCAGCGATCACATTGGTGATGGTCGTTTCTTTGATCTCATCTAGAAGTTTATCTCGGCCCGTTTTATCGAGATCGTATTGTACCAGAACTTTTTTAATGGATTCTGAAGACTGTTGTCGTAAGAAGCTTTCGAGAGCTTCATCGACGGCTGGAGGTTCGGCAGTTGCTAATTCAAGGCCTAACTCTTGCATGATCTCTGACTGGGCTTTAATTAAGTCCCGAACCGCCTCATAACCAAAGTCAATCGCTTCAATGATATCTTGTTCTGGGAGTTGATTGGCACCTGCTTCTATCATCACCACCCCGTCAGGAGTGCCAGCCACCACCAAGTCTAAATCTCCGGTGTTGATTTCTTTGTAGGTGGGGTTAATAATAAAATCATCTCCGACTAAACCCACTCTTACCGCAGCCATGGGGCCAAAAAAGGGTATTTGCGCCTGAATGACCGCAATAGAAGCCCCTGTTACCGCTAAAACATCGGGAGGCACTTCTTCATCCATCGACAGAGTAGTCGCAATCACTTGAATATCATCCCGTAACCAGTGAGGAAACAAGGGACGTAAGGGACGATCAATTAAACGACTGATAAGAATAGCTTTTTCTGGAGGACGACCTTCACGCCGTAAAAATCCTCCTGGAATACGCCCGGCCGCATAAAGTCTCTCTTCATAATCAACTGTCAAGGGCAGAAAATCAATTCCCTCTCTCCCTTTTGCTCGTGTTGCTGTCACCAAAACTGCCGTATCTCCGGATCTGATTAAAACTGCTCCCCCTGATTGTGGGGCAAGCAGTCCTAGTTTTAGTGCAATATCCCGTCCGTCAAAGGATATTGATTTGTCAAACTCTTGCATGTAGCGTTGGTTCCTTTTTTTATCACGTTTCTTCTTCTGTGGCAATCGTAACATTTTTTAGGCTATCTAGTTCTGCTTTCTCCCCTACACCTCGTACGGGCTGGTTTTTCACGTTATATTTCAAAGCATATCAAAGTTTTTAAAAAATATATACTGGTTTTTTAAAAAATATATACTGGTTTTTCAAAAATTTATGCAGGTTTAAGAATGCGATCGCTATTCTATAAAACTCTATAGTAGAAAGGCTGTTAACACATGAGTTATAATCATGAAAATAAATAGAAATTTATAGTGGTTATTATTATGAGTCCCTTGATTTCACGAATTTTAATGATCGGACTATGTTTTATTCCGAGTGAATTAATTGCTCAAACGTTACCCTTAACTCCTAACCTAATTAATTTTAATTCATCAGAAGGAGAAACTTTTCTGATTGAAAGTACAGCACGTCAAGATTATATTCCCTTAAGTATTCAGTTTGAAACCCAAGAAAACGGTGCTTTTTGTGGAGTAGCAAGCATGGTAATGGTACTCAATGCTTTATCTATTCCTGCACCAAAAGCACCGGAATGGAGAAAATATAAACGTTTCACTCAAACCAATATTTTTGATAACCCAAAAACTCAAGAAGTGATGACGAAAGACATCGTATCAAAACAGGGAATGACATTACAACAATTAGGACAATTATTAGCAAGTTATCCAATAAAAGTTGATATAAATTATGGCAGTGAAGTTACTTTAAAAGAATTTCGTCAGCGTCTTATTGATAATTTAAAACAACCGAATAATTTTGTTTTAGTTAACTATTTACGTTCTACTATGGGTCAAGAAAAAGGGGGACATATTTCACCAGTTGCAGCTTATCATCAACAAAGCGATCGCTTTCTTATTTTGGATGTATCCCGTTACAAATATCCTCCTGTATGGGTAAAAGCTGAAGACTTATGGCAAGCCATTAATACTAAAGATTCTGCTTCTGGTAAAACCAGAGGATTTGTCTTAGTCAGTGTTGAATAATTGACAATGGATAATTGATAATGGGACAATTCATAATTCATAATTCATAATTCATAATTCATAATTCATAATTCATAATTCATAATTCATAATTCATAATTCATAATTCATAATTTATTTAAACTTTACTTTTTAAGACAAATATGAGTTATAATCGTCGTCAATTTTTAATTGTTACCGGAGGATTAATGGGGGCAGGAATGGCTACCTTAACCCATCAAGTTTTCAGTCGCAATAATAGTTTTAGCCCTCCCAAATCTCAGCCTATTTCATCTGAAAAACCTCTAATAAGTCAACCAGTTGCCGTTGCACCTGATGGCTTATTTGCACCCGTAAAAGGAGATGTTAGAATTGTTGTTATTAGTGATCTTAATAGTCAATATGGATCAACCACTTATGAACCAGAAGTTGATCAAGCGATCGCTTTAATTCCTGACTGGAAACCCGACTTAGTATTATGTGGAGGAGACATGATTGCTGGACAAAAGAAATCTCTTACTAAAACACAAATACAAGCTATGTGGTCAGCCTTTGATAATCATATTACGGCCCCGTTAAGACAAGCAAAAATTCCCTTTGGGTTTACCATGGGAAATCATGATGCGTCAGGGGCAATTAATCAAGGTAAATTTATCTTTGAGTCAGAGAGAGAATTAGCCTCAGCTTATTGGAATGAACCCACTCATAATCCTGGATTAAACTTTATTGATAAAGCCAATTTTCCCTTTTATTATACCTTCAAACAACAGGATATTTTTTATTTAGTGTGGGATAGTTCTACTAATATTATTTCTCCTGAACAATTAACTTGGGTTGAACGAAATTTAAACAGTCAAGAGGCACAAAAAGCTAAATTACGTCTAGCTATTGGTCATCTTCCGTTGTATCCAGTTGCAGTAGGAAGGGATAACGGCGGCAATTTTATGAATGAAGGAGAAACCTTGCAAAAATTATTAGAAAAGTATGACGTTCATACATATATAAGTGGTCATCATCATGCTTATTATCCAGGGAAAAAAGGTCAATTAGAATTACTTCATACTGGTGCATTAGGAGGAGGGCCCCGTAAACTTTTAAATAGTGATTTACCCCCTCGAAAAAGTTTAACTGTTGTCGATATTGTCTTAACTTCTGGAGGGACAATTTACACAACTTATGATATGCAAACTTTAAAAGTTATAGACATCAAAACCTTACCGAAATCCATTGGTAAAGTTTCGCGTAGAGATTTGCTATAAATTATGAATTATGAATTATGAATTATGAATTATCAATTAGGTTCCTGTTAGTGCTTGAAAGCTTTGTATAATAATGGCTAAAGCCATCACTACGAACTTTTCTATTGTGACTTTTAATTCAGGGAATTGGTATTACTTACAAAGAAATTAGGTGAAGGATTTCTTCACCTGCTGGTTGATATTTCTAAAGAAAATGTTATGTTATGTTTTCTTTTTTTATATCAGTAGCCCAGGCAATTAGGACATTTTTAAAAGCTCAAACAAGGACGATGACAAAGGTTTGACTGTTGCCTACTGCCTTCTGCTATATCTTAAATTTATGCTAAAAATTTAATTATCGAGGGTCATTTCAGAAGATTTATTTAAAGGCAAAAATTCAGACTCTTGATTTTGCAAAGATTCTATCCATTCGTTAAGCAAATCATCCCCCCAAAGTGAAACCATACGAGTTAGATAATAACTATAATTATCTTCGGGAAAATTATCAATATTTGGATAAGCTAGGGTCAATAATTCTAACATGATTTTCAATCAGATTGTTATTTAGCATCGGATGTATCTAATATGCTTTATTAGTTCATCTTCTTCAGTGATGGAAATCCTATTTAAATCGTGATTTTAATCATAATGTGTAGGGGTCAAACACAGGCAAGATGCTTGTGCCACCTTGACCCCTACCAATAGATTTAGAGTTTAGTCCCTTACATCCCAGGAAGATTTAAACCACTGGTGAGTTCTTCCATTTTTGAGCGCATGGTATCAGTAGACTCAACATAAGCAGCTTTCATCGCTTCTGTTACCAAATTAGCCAAAGACTCAGCACCTTTTTCTAAAGCTTCTGGGGCAATAGTAACGCCACGAGGTTCTTGGTTGCCACTCATAACCACTTTGACCAGTCCATCCTCGCTACTACCCTCAATCTCCATTTGTTCTAATTCTTCTTGAAGTTTTTGCGCCCCAGCTTGAACCTGTTGCGCCTTTTGAAAAGCTTCTTGAAGTTCTTTAATTTTTCCTAATCCAAATCCTGCCATAAGTCTTTAATGGTATTTTTAATGATAATTAACCAGAGTCTCACAAGAAGACTCCATTTGTTAATCTTAATCTTTCTTTGTCCTTTGTTACCATTTTAGAGAACAGAAAACTCCCCAAGAATTTTAACTTCAGGCTCTAATAAAACAGACCAACGGGACTCTACTTGTTCCTGAACATGATGAATTAGCCGAAAAATGTCTTCAGCCGTTGCCTGACCACAATTAAGAATAAAATTAGCATGACGTTGAGACACTTCCGCATCTCCAAGACGATAACCTTTAAGTCCTAATTCTTCAATTAACCAACCGGCCGCATGGGGAGTGGGATTACGAAAAACACTGCCACAACTAGGCTTATCATAGGGTTGAGAACTTTTACGCTGTTGTAAATTATTCTGGGTGGTAGCCATCACTTCTTCCCTAGTAAACCCAGGTTGCAGTTGAAACGTTGCTTCAATCACCAAACGTTGATCTCCTTGTAAGGCAGAAGTACGATAACTGTAATTGAGTTGTTCTGGGGTCAAAGTTGCTACGGTTCCATTGGGAGAGACAACCAGCGCACTGACTAAACAATCAGCCGCAGATTGATTGTGAGCCCCGGCATTCATCACCACCGCACCGCCAACGGTTCCAGGGATACCTACAGCCCATTCTAAGCCACGCCAACCCAGTTTAGCTACTTGCCAAGCTACCTTTGCTATGGGTTCCCCTGCCGCCACTGTAATGCGTGCTGAGTCCATATCCACTTGCCGATGACGTAAATGGCGGGTACTCAAAACCAATCCATCAATACCGCGATCGCTAATCAGTAGATTAGAACCAGCCCCTAAGAGCATCAGAGGTAAATCTTGTTGTTGAAACCAGTCGAAGGTAGCTTGTAAATCTTCCCAAGTGCGGGGGGCCGCATACCATTCGGCTTTTCCTCCCACCCGATAGGAAGTATGGGAGGCTAGAGAAACATTAGGATAAATATGGTAATCACTGGCACACAGTTGGATAGGAGACAATGGGGGGCAGGATAAACTTAGGCTCATGGGCTTAATGACAAGTAGGAGAGGTCAACTGAAAGGGAGGACTGATAATCAAGAGAATTGTTTCCCAAGTTTTCGCTTAAAACTCGGAAAATTTTCCTTGGTTTAACGTAATATTGCCATTAAGAAGGATCGTAACTGGCTATTACTTGGGGGATAATTTGATTGAGATTACCCGCTCCCAGAAACAGAACTAAATCCCCTGATTGGAGAATTTCTGGCAATAATTGGGTTAAACTCGATAAATCGGGTTCGTAAATGACTTGAGAGTGATGTTGTTTAACTGCTTCGGCCACATCTTGACCTTGGAGATGAGAAATATTAGCTTCTCCGGCACTATAAATGTCCGTTAAGATGACCAAATCGGCCGCTTTGAAGGACGTAGCAAAATCCTCTAAAAAGGTCATAGTGCGAGTATAACGATGAGGCTGGAAGATAGCTACGACACGAGAGGAAGACTCAGAGCCTAATTTTGAACGAGCGGCTGAGAGAGTGGCTTGGATTTCGCTGGGATGGTGAGCATAATCATCAATAAAAGTAATTCCGTTACATTCTCCCCGAAACTCAAAGCGTCGTTTTGCTCCTTCAAATGACTCTAACCCTTGGGCAATGACATCAAACTCCAGTCCTAGCTTACGTCCAACCGCGATCGCAGCTAAGGCATTACTAACATTATGTTCTCCAGGAATGGTTAGGTGCATTTGACCTAAATACTGGCCCCATTCCCAAACATCGGCTGTTGTACCATTGACATCATAGGTAATATTTTTAACGGTATAATCAGCTTGTTTAGCAGGATCAAGACTGTAAGTAATCGTAGGATTTAATTGAGTGCTGATCCGTTCACAATCTAGACATCCCACTAGAATGTCACATTGAGACTCAAACACCTGAAAAATTTTCACCACATCTTCCAAACTTTCATAGTGATCAGGGTGATCGAGTTCAATATTAGTCACTACTCCAATATTAGGCCAATGTTTAGTTAACGAACCATCGGACTCATCTGCTTCAGCTACCAAATAATCCCCATTACCTAAACGGGCGTTTCCATCCCAGGCGGTCACTTCTCCTCCCACAATGATAGTAGGATCGAGTCCCCCCACCAACAGTACATAACCGATTAAACTGCTGGTGGTGGTTTTACCATGAGTACCAGCTACACCAATACTTTTATAATCTTTAATTAAAGCCGCCAAAACATCAGAACGGTGAAAAACCGGACAGCCTTTTTCTACGGCCGCCGTATATTCTGAATTATTTTGAGCGATGGCCGTTGAACAAATAACTTGAGGTAAAGGATCAGTACAAATTCCATCAAGAGGCTGAAAAAATTCTAAATTAGTTGGTTCTTGGCGGCTAAAGATGTGAGTTCCCACCGCTTCTAATCGTTCTGTAATATGACTTGACCGTAAATCGGAACCAGAGACTCGAATCTGACGCTTGGCTAGGACATAGGCCAAGGCTGACATTCCGATTCCGCCGATACCAATGAAATGGAAAGGTCTTCCGCTAAAATCTACCGTTTTCACCGTTGCATCTCCTCACACACCACACTATTTAGAGTAAAACGTTTTAGTGAACTGTCCCGACGCTGACGCAAGCGTACAGCGAAAATGGGCTTCTTATTCAACAGATATTGATTACGGGTTATGATATCAAAAACTGACCCGTTAATCATTAAGATAGGCCCATTTGCTTAAATAGGCAAAAAAAAATTATGGTTTGGGTATTAATAATTTTCAGTCTTTAGGGTATGATTGGGGTCATTAATAATGTTTTAATTGATTTAAGTAAGACACAGAGGGCAAGAAGCAGTGATTAGAGTAGCAATCAATGGGTTTGGGCGTATTGGACGTAATTTTTTACGGTGCTGGTTAGGACGGGAAAATAGTCAGTTGGATTTAGTAGGGATTAATGATACCTCTGATCCAGCAACTAATGCCCACCTGTTGAAATATGATTCGATGCTCGGCAAATTAAATGCTGACATCCAGGCAGACGAAAATTCCCTGATTGTTAATGGCAAAACCATCAAGTGTGTTTCTGATCGTAACCCCTTAAACTTGCCTTGGGCGGAGTGGGGCGTTGATTTGATCATTGAAGCTACTGGGGTTTTTATTACGGATGAAGGGGCTTCTAAACATATCTTGGCTGGGGCCAAGAAAGTCTTGATCACCGCTCCTGGTAAGGGTGCTAATATAGGTACTTTCGTTGTTGGTGTTAACCACGAAGACTACGATCACGACAAATTCAACATTATCAGTAATGCTAGTTGTACCACCAACTGTTTAGCTCCTGTGGTTAAAGTCCTGCATGAGAACTTCGGTATCATTAAAGGTACTATGACCACTACTCACAGTTATACTGGAGATCAACGTATTCTCGATGCTAGTCACAGAGATTTACGTCGGGCGCGGGCGGCGGCGGTTAATATTGTTCCTACTTCTACCGGTGCTGCTAAAGCGGTTGCTTTGGTTATTCCTGAAATGAAAGGCAAATTAAATGGAATCGCTATGCGGGTTCCTACTCCTAATGTTTCTGTCGTAGATTTAGTAGTGCAAGTTGAAAAAAGCACTATTGCTGAACAAGTCAATGAAGTGTTAAAAGAGGCGGCTGAAGGAAAAATGAAGGGTATTCTTGAATACAATGATTTACCTTTAGTTTCTTCTGACTATCGCGGAACTGATTCTTCTTCTATCATTGATGCTAGTCTCACCTTGGTTATGGGTGGGGATATGGTTAAAGTGATTGCTTGGTATGACAACGAATGGGGTTATTCTCAACGGGTTGTTGACTTAGCTGAAGTTGTTGCTCAAAAGTGGAAATAATCGACTTAGTGCGGTAAATTATCTATACCTGAAACTTATCCCCCGTACTTTAAATCGGGGGTTTTTTTCAACAATGAACAATAGACATCTCCAAAAACAAAGATTTCACTGCGATGCTACAAGGGTTTGAGGTTAATTTCTGGAGATGTCTAATGGACAATGGATAATGGATAATTCATAATTCATAATGGACAATGGATAATTCATAATTCATAATGGATAATTCATAATTCATAATTCATAATTCATAATGTCTGTTTCTCTACCTCCTATTGTTCAAATTAGTCCTATACGTTGGATATACAAAAATCTATTTAGCACTTGGTATAACAGTCTTTTAACAGTTATTAGTCTGTTATTTGTATATTGGATAAGTTCAACTTTTTTGATTTGGGCCTTTACTCTAGCTCAATGGGGAGTCATTGGCGCAAATTTACGCTTATTTTTTGTTGGTCAATATCCCGTCGAATTATTATGGCGAACTTGGACAACTTTGGCGATTATTATGGGTTTAGGAGGTTTATCTTGGGGTCTATTAATTCGTAGTCAACCTCTATTTAATCTTATTAATTTAACCATTTTAGGAATTTTAGCAGCTTTGTCTATTTTTGTCGCTATTCCTGTCGGTATTCTGGCCACTCTTAAACTGCTAGGAATGCTAATTTTATTAGTTTTTATAGCATTTTTTGCACAAAAATTAGGTGAAAAAATTCCCACTCTAGTCACTTGGTTATCATTAATTTGGTTATCAAGTTTTTTTATTATTCTCTGGTTATTAGAAGGCGGATTATTTTTACGAACAGTTAGATTAGATGAATTTAGCGGCTTAATGCTTACGCTTTTAGTCTCTGTTGTCAGTATTGTTTTATCCTTTCCTTTTGGGGTTTTATTAGCATTAGGAAGACAAAGTTCTTTACCCGTAATTCGTTGGTTATCTATTGCTTATATTGAATTAATCCGCGCTTTACCTTTAATTGGTATTTTGTTTATGGCTCAAGTCATGTTACCTTTGATTTTACCCGAAGGAGTGCGTCTAGAAAGGGTTGTAAGAGCGATGGCTGGTGTTACTTTATTTAGTGCAGCTTACTTAGCAGAAAATGTGCGCGGGGGGTTACAATCCGTTCCTAAAGGACAAATAGAAGCAGCTAAAGCTTTAGGTTTAAATAGTGTTTTTGTTTTGACTTTTATCGTTTTACCCCAAGCATTAAAAGCAGTTATTCCTAGCATTGTGGGACATTTTATTAGTTTATTTAAAGATACTTCCTTATTAGCTATTGTGGGATTAGTAGATTTATTAGGAATATCTCAATCGATTTTAGGTAATCCTAAATTTATCGGTCGTTATGCCGAAGTTTATTTATTCATAGCAATTATTTATTGGGTATTTTGTTATTCTATGTCTTGGGTAAGTCGTCAGTTAGAAAAAACATAAAATAACGGTTCTACTTTACTCTTAAACCCGCGTAGGCGGGTTTTGTGTTTATAGCTTAACCCTTAAGGGTTTAAGTTTATTATTTTGGTTTTGAGTAGGTGGGAATAAATATAGAAATTATGGCACTACAAAATCCTTTTAGCTTAAAAGAAGGCGATATTTTACCGATTCAAGTATTGTTCCAAGGGACATTAATTAATAATCCCTTAGTTGAATATTTAGGGCAAACAATTAGTGTTAGTAATAATGGAATAGCATTGATTCCCATTGGTGCATCAGGATTGCAAGTTATTGAAGCAAGTTATACTGATCCTAACTCCAACAATCCACCGATTTCTTATGCAGCAACCTTGACCGCACAATCAGTTCTCGAACCCCAATCTTTAGGATTATTAACAGCAACAACGGCCTTAGGAATCAGTCAAATTTTGAATCGTCGAATGAAAAAGAAAGCTTAACAATTGCTATCGTCAATAATCAGTAAAATGGAAAGAATCAAGGGTTCTGATGGGGAACAGCCATCAGAGGTAACGGGGAAAACTCGGTGTAAGTCCGATACTGTCCCGCAACTGTGATTTTAAGATCAGTTATGAATCTTTTAATAACTGAGTGAAAGAGTCAGGATGCCCACCCTATTGTTAACTGTTGTCACTCATCTGCGAGGTATAGATGATCACTCAAGCGTTTGCTTCCCCAACAGGGGAAATATTGCCCCCATTGCCCCTAAAACGACCTCTATTGATGATTGGTCATGGAACTAGGGATCTCGATGGTAAACAAGCTTTTCTCGATTTTGTTGAAGCTTATCAAGCTTTAGATACGTCTCGTCCGGTTATTCCCTGCTTCTTAGAATTAACAGAACCTTTGATACAAGAAGGGATTAAAGAATGTGTCGCTGCAGGTTTTACAGAAATGACGGCCCTACCCATACTATTATTTGCGGCCCGTCATACGAAATTTGATGTCACCAATGCTTTAGATCACGCTAAACAACATTATCCCGGACTAAAGTTCCATTATGGACGACATTTTGGCAATACACCTCTGCTATTAGACCTTTGGCGATCGCGTTTAGCACAACTAGACACAGTAACCATCCCACCGGAAGATACAGTATTATTAATTGTGGGTAGAGGTTCGAGTGATCCCGATGCTAATAGTGATGTCTATAAATTTTCACGTTTGTTGTGGGAAGGAAGTCATTATCGCACAGTAGAAACCTGTTTTATTGGTATTACTCATCCCCGTTTAGAAGAAGGGTTTGAACGGGCCCGACTTTATCAACCAAAACGCATTATTGTGTTGCCTCATTTCTTGTTTACGGGGGCCTTAGTTAAGAAGATTTTTGAGATTTCAGCCCAACAACAAGGGCAGTATCCAGACATTGAATTGATTAATTTGCCTGAAATTGGTTTTACCTCTGAACTGTTTTCTATTGTACGAGAACGGGAAATTGAAAGTCAACTGGGACAAACTCAGATGAATTGTGAAATGTGTAAATTCCGTCTCGTATCAGCTTCTGAGAATCATTCTCATGATCATCACCATCATCATGATCACCCTCATTCTCATGAACCGGAAGATCCCTATGCCAATGTAGACAAATATCATCGAAAAATTTGGCAAGTTCCTTAAGGATAAGGAGACTTTTGTCGGGGTAATTCATGAATTACCTCTGTAGGTTGGGTTGAGGAACGAAACCCAACTTACAATCTATGATCTAACTTGATTTTTAAATTCATAGATAAATAATTGAGTATTGAATAATTTGTGAAACTGCCATCTTGCCTGTTATTTTTCATTAAAGATTATATTTTATTAATTAACCCGATTTGGTGTTGACGAAAACCCCCACTCAAGGTAGATAATAAAAGCAGCGTAATATTTTTTTAATAATCAGGCCATGAACTCCTCTTTTCTCCCACCCGAAGATTTACCCCCTCCCGTCCCCATTGACTATCCTTTACGACGCAAACTCGATGAAGTCGTCAGTAAATATTTTTACCAAACCTGCGATAGTCACACACAACGAGTATTATCTCAATGTGGATGGTATCTAACCACTTGTAACACCGCTTTAACCTTAGTAATTATTTGTCCAGATTCTCGCAGTAATTGGGAAGTTTTACAATATCTTCCCTCCTGTGGTAAATACTTAAAAGAATTTGCAAATCTTGCCAAAATTCGAGTATATCCCGCACCAGGAGAAGGAACTGCTATGGAAGTTTGGGCAGGAGGACAAATCGCTTATCAAAATTAGTTTAAGCTAGAGATTAAACTAACAATTAAATAGGAATGTTAAGCGTTAAACAAGAAACCCTATCAATGGTAACACGGGACGGAATTCGCCTGGATGCGGATATTTATTGTCCTGATAGTTCTGAATCTTTTCCTGTCTTGTTGATGCGGCAACCTTACGGAAGAAAAATTGCTTCAACAGTAGTTTATGCTCATCCTATTTGGTATGCTTCCCAAGGGTATATTGTAGTTATTCAAGATGTACGGGGACGGGGAACATCTGAAGGAGAATTTGAACTTTTTACCGATGAAATAGAAGATGGATTAGATACTATTAATTGGGTTTCTCAACTTCCAAAAAGTACAGGAAAAGTGGGAATGTATGGTTTTTCCTATCAAGGGATGACCCAATTATATGCAGCTTCTGGTAATCATAAAGCCTTAAAAACAATTTGTCCTGCTATGATCGCTTATGATTTATACAGCGATTGGGCCTATGAAAATGGGGCTTTTTGTTTACAAGGAAATCTAGGATGGGCGATTCAACTAGCGGCAGAAACTGCTAGATTACAGGGGGATACTATCGCCTTTCAAAAATTATATCAGGCCTCTCGTAATTTACCTTTATATGATCCCATTCCTGCTAATCCAAATCTTTTACGAGAAGTAGCGCAAAATTCCTTTTATCATGATTGGTTAAATCATCCCTATCCTGATGATTATTGGGGAAATTTATCTCCTAAAAATCTCCTGCAAATGACCGATTTACCCATGTTACATATTGGAGGATGGTTTGATACTTATTTACGAGGTACACTCAATCTTTATAAGGCAATGGTAAGTCGGAGTCAATTTCCTCAACATTTGATGATTGGCCCTTGGGGTCATCTTCCTTGGAGTCAAAAAGTTGGCTCTATTAATTATAGCAAAGAAGCGATTAGTTATGTCGATAAATATCAAATTCAATGGTTTGATTATTTTCTAAAAAACAAAAAAACTACCTTGATAAATTCTCCTTCTGTTAGCTTATTTGAAATGGGAACTAATCAATGGAGATATTTTGATTCATTTCCTAATAATCTTCATAATTCTTATTATTTATTTAGCCAAGGATTGGCTAGTATTAGAGAAGATGACGGACAATTAATAGAGTCTCCCCCAATAGAATCAAGTAGAGATATTATCGTTCATGACCCTTGGCGACCTGTTCCATCTTTAGGAGGTCATGCTAGTATACCATCAGGATCATTTGACCGTTCTGATATTGATTGCCGTTCCGATGTTTTAACTTATACATCTGAACCGTTAAGGGAATATTTATCAATTATTGGTGAAATTTTTCTTGAGTTATATTGTACGGCTGATACTCCAAGTTTTGACTTATGTGCAGTGTTATCTCAAGTTTATCCTGATGGGAGAGTTTATAATTTTACTCAAGGATATATTCGGGTTGACTCTGATGAAGTTCCTATTAAAATTCCTTTGCAAGCAACTTGTATAAGAATTGAGGCAGGAAATTGTTTAAGATTAAGTTTAAGTGGTGCTTTTTTTCCGGCTTATCCTATCAATACAGGAACAGAAAAATTGCCTAATGAAGAGCGATTAATTGATGCTACAATTATTACATTAACGGTCAATTGTGGCGGTAATAAATCTTCTCAAATTATACTATAAATTATGGTTCTATCGGACAAGTTATGCTAAATTATTACAAATGATAGACCTTAATTCTTAAGAGTTAAGCTATACAAACAAAGGTTGCCTACGCAACCTAGAATGGCTGTCCGCGCAGGCGGACTTAGTCTTTATAGGATCAGACATAAGGTCTGTCATTAATTATTAATTAGTAGGGGCATAATTATCTATTATGCCCCTCAACAAATTAGAACTTAAAATAACTCTTGACTAATTTAAGTTCCTCCAAATGTTTCTTTAAGAATTTCATCATTATCATCAGCAATCGTCGCTACTAAAGTAATGGCGCGAGAAATTTCTCCAGGAGATAAATCAGCAACCGTTCGTTGAGTTAATACTACTACTTTGTCTTGCATAATACCGAAACAAGTTTCAAAAGTTTCTCCCCAGTTCATTTCTAGTAATTTTCGCATTAACCCCAGTTGATCTTTAGCAGGTAATTGTAATACTGGGGCCCAAACTGTTAATAAATCTTCGTCAGTTTCTCCTGTCAGTTGAACAAAGGTTTCCACACTGCCATAATGAAACTTCCAGACATATCCTTGTTCATCATGCTGAACCATTGCAGTGTCATTTTGTTGTAAACTACCAATGACGGTTTCTATCACCTCTTGATGGGTGCTATTTGTTTGGATAAAGTCATCAGGTAGAGGAGTTTCTATTGCCATTTCAGTGATTGAATTTGTCATAGTTTTTAGTTAATTATAGTTAATCCTGAGTAATTTAATGACGACTTAGAGGTTATTCTGTTATTATTATCCGTTTTAATGGTATCTGATAGGACAAAATTTTATTAAGTTTGTCGTCAGTTAGTCTCAGGTTAAGGGAAAATAACTCTAGCACTTGCCGTTAATTAAACATTATGCAAAGTTTTCGTGAGCGATTTTCCCCTGAAACTTCTTCTTGTTCAGTCACAGAGGAAGATACGCGATCGCGCATTTTACAAGCAGCTTTGCGTCTGTTTGCGGCTAAGGGTTATGATGGCACAACTACGAAGGATTTAGCAACGGCGGCTAAAGTAGCAGAAGGTACGTTATTTTGCTATTTTCCCAATAAAAAAGCCATTTTGGTTGAGGTAGCAACCACAGGTTGGGTAGACATTTTAACGGACTTACTGACAGAATTGAGTGAAATGGGAAGTTATAAGGCTATAGCGCAAGTAATGCGGCGGCGTATGCTGCGAATGCGAGAAAATAGCGATTTATTGCGGGTTTGTTTTATTGAGACTCAATTTCATCTAGATTTAAAAGAACGGATTCAATCAGAAGTTATTGCTAAAATGACGGATGTAGCAGAGGCTTTTTTTGAAACGGCCATGGAAAGAGGCATTTATCGTCCCATGAACCCGAAAATTGTCGCTCAAGTATTTTTAGGAATGTTTGCGATCGCGGGATTTTCTTCTGAGACAGTTATTGATCCTCATGCGTCTCCCCAAGCATTACAAGAGATGGCCGAAGGTATTGCGGATATTTTCCTCTATGGAGTTTTGTCTGGTGAGTCTAAATAATCGGAGAGATTAAAGCTATAGCATTACCCGAAAAGTTTAAGTAGGGGTCAACGGCCGTTGACCCCTACATGGCAAGGTTTCGCCGGATAACAAATGTCCTAACTTTAATGCGTAATGCTAAGTAACCTGAGTTCGATATAACTGAAATAGCCAAAACCTTTGTCCAGCTTGGCTTAAGAGGTTTCATTATCGGGTTGTTTCTGCTGCTTATTAAGAATATTCTCAATAAAGAATCAATAAAGCCCGCGATCGCGGGCTTTTTGTCATTAACTGAAACTAATTGATAATAGTAAATTTAGACTATTCTGCTTATAAGTATTCTTAGATATAAGTTTCAGATGTTCGCTTTATGTCGAACTCAGGTTTATAACATATCCGAATCAAATTAAAACTTGAAAAATTTGATTTGGGGTGAGATTTAATTCAGGAAAAATCTGAGAAATAAGCTGATCTTTATCTCGAAACTTACTGATCTGATATTCTCCATCAACCAAGTTGCAAACAGAGATTGTGGGTTGTTTGGGATTACCAATAAAATTACGTCCACCCAAAGCTGCATAATCTATAATCCAATATTCAAGAATCCCCATTTCCTCATAAGCAGCAAATTTTAAGTGGTAATCATCACGCCAGTTAGTTGAGACTACTTCAATCACCAAGGGGATGGATAAACCATCACTAAGGATGGATTTTTTTTTCCATAATTTTTCGTTAACTAGATTAGCGCGGTTTACCACTAATACATCTGGAAAATAACCAGAATTTTGGCTATCAGGTTTAATAATAGTTTGGTTGGGAATCAAATAAGGAAGGTCTAATTTGTCAATCATTACACTAAGTTTAATTGTCAAAAATCCTTTAACTTCTTCGTGTTCTCCTACTGGTTGTGCCATTTCAATAATATTTCCATTATGTAGTTCGTAACGAACCCCAGAATTTTCAGGAAGCCAATCGACAAATTCCTCGAAGGTAACAACTTTTGGTGAGGTTTGGATCATTGTTTTAAAACTTGCTGACGATAAAAAAATTAATTAGTAGTCGGACATAAATAAACAATACTATGTTAAGAAATGTAACTAGGTTGTAACCCCTCTCCGGCGCTCCGGCGCTCCGGCGCTCCCCTGCTCACTTCACCGTAACGTTTATTTTTGTCCAGTTACTTTGTAGGGGTCAAACACGCCGCAAGATGCTGCGTTCCACATTGACCCCTAGCATATTTATTAATATTAACGGCCCGATTTTCGATGTTGAATCGCTGTTACTCCTTCTGCTTCTAATACATCTCCTTGATTAACAATTCCATAAATTAACCAATGATCTCCTGCTTCAATTCTTTGCTGTACTGTACATTCTAAATAAGCTAAAGCATCGGTTAAAATACAACAGCCATTATCAGCCATTTTGGTATTAACCTGATTCAAAGGATTCTCCACAGTAGGATCAGTAAAATGTCGTCTAATATTTCTTCCTTCTTTGAGGATATTTAAGACAAAAGATTCCCCTAATTCTAAATCAGAATTATTGCCTTGTTCTTGACTAATTGCTATCATTAATCCAGGAGGATTAAATGTAGCTTGAGATACCCAAGAAGTCAAAAACCCGTTATGGGTTCCGTTTTGATGAGTAGTCAGAATACAAATAGACCCGATAACTCGTCCTACGGCTTGTTCTGTGCGGTCAATGTGAGTCTCGGTTAATCCTTGACGGTTAATACGTTGTTTTTGCTTTTTCTTGAGAGTTTGGGCGAATTCTGACCCCGCTTGTTGACATTCTTGTAAAGCAGTTTCATCAGGAGTAAACCGGATACGCAAGGGGTTAAAGCCAAAACGATAGTTTGCATCCCGTAATTTGCCTGAAATCAAGTCAATAGCTTCACCACTCCAACCATAGGAACCAAATACGCCCGCTAACTTCGTTTTAGACGCGCTGGCTAAAACTATTCCTAAGGCGGTTTGTATTTGTACAGGTGCATGACCTCCCAAAGTAGGTGATCCCATGATAAACCCGTCGCACTCCTCTACTGTGCGTGCGATCGCATCAGGTTCAACAACTTCACAGTTTAGCAAGTCCACCCCAACCCCATTATCAATCAATCCTTGGGCGATCGCATTAGCTAAAATGGCGGTGTTACCATAAGCCGACGCATACAACAGGGCAACTTTGAGGGTTTGGCTTTTTTGTTGTTGACACCATTGACGATAATCATAGGTAAAGCGACTGAGACTATAACGTACGATGAAACCATGACCAGGGGCGTAATATTTAGCGGAAAATGCTTCGATTTTGTCTAAAATAAGCCCTACTTGTTTAGCTTGGGCAGCGTGGAGACAGTCAAAATAGTAGCGGCGATCGCTGTCTAATTGTTTCCAGTCATCATCAAACACATTATCATGACACAGATGCACCCCAAATAGTTTATCAGTATAGAGGATGCGGGCTTGAGGGTCATAA
Source organism: Aphanothece sacrum FPU1 (assembly GCF_003864295.1). Lineage (NCBI taxonomy): Bacteria > Bacillati > Cyanobacteriota > Cyanophyceae > Chroococcales > Aphanothecaceae > Aphanothece > Aphanothece sacrum. Next base: position 432,137 of record NZ_BDQK01000017.1, read on the forward strand.
GTCAAGAGTCCATCGGCCCAACGAGGAGTCGGAACCAAAAGAAACTGTAACTGATGCCCTTGTCCTAAGTCTAGGGTATCCTCAGAACGCACTACACGGATTTGGGATTCCCAATGAGGAAAACTGACTTTTATAGCATTTGCGGCTGGTTTAGAGCAAATTAGGGTCACTTGAGGACATTTTTCTAAGATGACCTTGAGGGTGGCTATGCGGTTAGGATTAACATGGCCTAAAATCAAGTAATCTAATTGACTTAAATCCAGATGTTGTTGTAATTCTTCGATAAAAATGTTAGTAAATGACTCCCCTGGAGGATCAATTAAGGCAGTTTTATCAGCTTTAATTAAGTAAGAATTAGCTGTTGTTCCCTTTTCTAAAGCGTATTCTACTTCAAATTTTAGGCGATCCCAAGTACGAGAACGAAATATGGTCGTATTGGTTGCCAAAGTAGCAATTTGAACATCACGGGGACGAGTATTTATGGGGTTTAAAGTGGGTGTAGACATGATTTTTTCCTGTAATAATTTATAGAAGTCTCAATCATCATTTATTCTAAGTAGGTGGTAATAAATAAACGAATGGCGGTAGTAACAGTTAACTGATAACTGATAACTGTTAACTGAAATGACCACCTACTTACATTCCTAAAGCAATTTATTCAATCAATGAGGAAGAATGGACATAAGAATTTTTGGATTCACCAACGGTTTGTTTTAAGCTATTTTTGCGACGTTGAGATACTTGTTCTTCAGGATCAATGTGTTCAAAAGTAGGAGGCAACCAGACACGAATCACCATTAAAACACCCAAAGAAAGTAAAAATGCACAAACTGCTAAAACTTGTGTACCTTGAGTTTCTAAAATGCCTCTAACAATGATTTCTCGTAATACAGAAACTATCGCTACTTCAACAGCAACTCCGATAGAAATGCGCTTTTCTTGTAGGTAAATAATCAACAAACGGAACAATTCAACCCAAATTAACAGGGATAAAATATCGGCTGTGACCACATTAAATTCTACTGGAGGCAGCAAAGACAAGAACATTAACCGAATTTGCAATACCATGAAGCCAAATAGCCCAATACACAAAGAAATCACAATTAAATCTTGCACTAACTCCAATGCTTGTACCACTGGGTTAACATTCAGTAAGCCATTTTTTTCAGGAGGTGACGACTCAATTGATTTATACATTTTTATTCAGTGATAAATGTTGATTTTTGACCGTTCATTGTTAACAGTTAACTATTAACTATTAACTACTTAGTAATGATTTCCCACCTTACGATGATGTACAGCAGTCACTCCCTCTACTTTAGATAAACGTCCTGTTTGCACTGTGCTATAAATAATCCAGTGATCACTAGCTTCCAGGCGACTGGTGACGGTACATTCCAAATAAGCTAAAGCATCGGCTAAAATAGGCGAACCATTGCGAGATTGATGGGTTTTAATGCCAGCAAAGCGATCGCCACCAGGGGGAAACCTTTTGAGAAAATGTTTCATTAACCCCTGATAATTCCCTTCTTCTAAGATATTTAGAACAAAAGTATTATCTACCTGCATTAAAGATTCAATGGCCCGATCTTTAGCCACCGCGATCGCCACTCCCAAGGGTTCTAAACTCGCTTGTGTTACCCAAGAAGCTAACATAGCCCCCGAAACTTCGCCTTTTTGGACAGTAATTAAATATAAACCGCCACTAATGCGCCCTAAAGCCTTTTCTAAACTAGAATCAATGGATTTCATCTGTTTAATAGTGCGATCGCGGGTTAACCACTGTCCTAAATCGGTTCCTGCTTCCTCTGCCAGCTTCTCGGTGGTGGCTGTAGGCGCATTTTTGATTAAAATGGGGGAAAAAGCTTCAGTTAAGCCAATTTCTTGAAATTTATTGCGTAGGGGGTAAATAGGTTCATCTTCTCCCCCACCAGACTCAAATAAACCGATGGCTTGTTTGCCATGAACTGCGGCTAAAATGGTACTCAGGGCAGTTTGAGCGATAGCATTATGTTGAGAAGGCATTCCGATGACTAAACCCTTAGCCTCATGGACAAATTCTCGCGCTTCATGGGGATCAGTCTCACTAAGATTAACTAAATCGACCGTTACTCCTGTTTTAAGGAGTCCTTGGGCAATATCACGCCCAATTTGCTCACTATAGCCATAATCTTCACTATAGAATACTACTACTAGATTATCAGTTTTGGCTTGTTCCTGACTCCATTGTTGATAAGAATTGAGCCATTGAGGAATATGATGGTGAAGTAGGGGGCCATGACCAGTAGCAACGGTTTGGATATCTAAGTTTTGAATGCGTTTGAGGGCAGCTAATACAGAACGAGCATTTGGCCCCATTAAACAATCATAATAATACTGAAAATCTTCTGTGAGTAAATCCGGTTCTTCGTCATAAAGATAGTCATCACAGTAGTGCATTCCAAACACATCACAAGTGTAAAGAATATGAGTTTTTTTATCATAAGTAAAAATGGTATCTGGCCAATGCAAATTAGGGGCAGACACGAATTCTAACTCATGTCCATTGCCTAAATCTAAGGTTTCACCACTTTTAACAATTAAGGAATTAAAGGATTGATGTACCATATTTTCTAGAAATTGGATGGCAACCTTTGAGCCAACAATAGTGACTTGAGGGGCTAAACTTAGCACATTTTTGACTAACCCACTGTGATCTGGTTCAGTATGACTAATAATCAGATAATCGAGGGTAGAAAAATCAATTAAATTGGTTAATGCTTCTAAATACAAAGATTCAAATTTTTGATGAGAAGTATCAACTAAAGCCGTTTTTTCTCCTTGAATTAAGAAAGAATTATAAGTAGTTCCATTTGTTAAATCAAATTCAATATCAAACCGATCTCTATCCCAGTCTAAAGAACGAATTACTGTCGTTTTTTCGGCAATTTCTCTATTTTGTATTGTTAAACGACTGGATACATTAAAATCCTGAGAACGAACATTGAGTGCAACCATATGCTGCTGCCTCCTGTAAATTAAATGGTTATGAATGAATCTCTATGTCACCTATCATGACTTGATTTTAGGTATTTGTAAAATGCCAATTTCTGAAGTGAAGTATAATTATAATTTATAGGTTTGAGGTTTAATGATTAGCATTACCTCTAGAGTCAGTTGATGAATTGACTTGACGGCAGTAAGTACCTACGCAAAATTAATTGCACAGCCTCCGGCGCGGGTTTTGATATAGTCGTAATGCTTAAGTAACAAAGGTAGTAGGGGCGGGTTTATCTGGTTTTTTGGTAATAATCATGGATTTATGTAAAAAACCCGCCCCTACAAATTTTATGTAATTAATTTTGTCTACCTACTTATCTCTAGAATCAATAGGTAGGTGAGGGAACTTGTACTTGAAGAAAACCGTTAAAGTAGAAAGAACCCGTGACAATAAATAATTATCAGTTAATAATTAATCACTCATTAGTAATCGCTTATGTTATTAGCTTTTCAGTTTCAATCTCCTAGCCCGATCTTATTTGAACTTGGGCCAATTGTCATCCGTTGGTATGGATTTTTAATTGCCTCGGCGGTTTTAATTGGGGTCACTTTATCACAATGGTTGGCTAAATATCGTCATGTTAATCCTGATTTAATTGGGGATTTAGTGATTTGGTTAGTCATTGCGGCTATTCCTTGCGCTAGACTTTATTATGTAATTTTTGAATGGCAAGAATACGCCCAACGTCCCGGAGATATTATTGCGATTTGGAAAGGAGGAATTGCCATTCATGGGGCTATTCTGGGAGGAACATTAGCGACCATTATTTTTGCCCGTATTCATAAAACCTCTGTTTGGCAATTAGCGGATTTAGTAGTTCCCTCAGTAGCTTTAGGACAAACTATTGGCAGATGGGGAAACTTTTTTAATTCTGAAGCCTTTGGTTCACCGACTAATTTACCATGGAAACTGTATATTCCCATTAGTAATCGTCCCGTTACCTATCTCAACTATGAATATTTTCATCCGACATTTCTTTATGAATCTATTTGGAATTTCTTAGTTTTTGGCTTACTGTTAGTTTTATTTTTTGCCGGATTAAGATCTGCTAAAAAAATCAAAGTGGGAACTTTAGCATTAGTGTATTTAGTGGCTTATAGTTTCGGCAGATTTTGGATAGAAGGATTAAGGACTGATAGCTTAATGTTAGGGCCGTTAAGAATCGCACAAGTAATTAGTTTAATTATGATGGGGTTAGGTGTTTGGGGATTAATTTGGGTCTATCGGTTAAAGCATTCTTTACCTGATGTAATTAGTCGATCATCTTCCGTTGATTTAGACGAATTTTAAGAAATAGGACTTATACCAATTTAAATGTGTAATAGCTTACCTCAGAAATTGATTATTTCATAGTTTAGAAGTTAGACATTCATCTACACTACTTTATTTTGCTGACAAAAAGGCCCCTGTAACTCAGGGGTCTTTTAATATTTACCTTATATACATCTTAGACCTCAATAATTTAGACCCTGACCACTTAATTTATTTTGAATATCATTCCCTAGAATAAAATAAGTTAATGTTTTTTTGCTCAGTTTTAATTATCATTTAATTTGGTCAGTTAAAGTAAAGGGGACAAGACACGCCAACCTTTAATAAAATTACCTTGCATTATAGCAGAAATTCCGTCTAAATATTGGAATTCTTTAATATTTGATTTAAGTTTTAAGGCTGATTTTATTGCAATTTCTGCGGCTTTTGGTTGCCAATCATAAAGATAAACAAACCCTAGATAACCGTGATGATAAGGGTTATTAGGATCAAGTTTGATGAGTTCTTTTAAAGCAGCGATCGCCCCTTGAGGATTCTCTTGTAATATATAAGATAATACCACCCCATATGTCCAGTCTAATTGATATTGAGTAGATTGGTGAGTTAAACGATAAGTTAATGCTTCTTGTGTTTGTTTTAAATAGTCTTGAATTGGATCATATTGATTTATCCGATCAATTTCATCAAAAATTTTGCCTAACCCGTCTATTCCTTGCCCTAAATTTAAGGAAAGTCCTCTTAATTGACTGTTTAAATCTAGGGGAGGTGCAACAATAGGATAAGCATTAGGATCAAGAGTTAGAGTAATCTTAGGAATGTTAATAGGATAGGTTTTTTGAGTTTGACGATTTAGATAGGTTGCCTTTAATTCGTATTGACCAGGTAACATATTTTTAGGGGGTATCATACTCATTGTTTCAATAAGTTTTACCCCCTTATCATCACCAGACTTATGATATAACATTCCTTGTCCAAACCCATGATCATGTATCCAAAAATTGGTTTTAGTTTTGTCCCCCATTAATTGCCAATCTAATAAGACTATACCTGAGTTTAATTCTGATAAATTGCCTGACCATTCATAAGTTACAGCAACTGGTAAACCTGGGATGGCTTTCTGGGGAATAATAACCTGATCTAATTTAATTTGATCTATAGGTTTAGATAAAGATTCAACCCGAACTGATGGAGTTTTACGTTGATAAAGTTTTAATGTACTTTTATCAGGTAATTCCCAAGCTTTTATAACCTTAAAATTGGGATCATTTTCTAATTTTTTAGCTAAAGCTAATTGAGTATCTCTAGCAAAGCCATTATCTCCAGTTTTGGTGACAAACCAGTCAAAATATTGTTGATCTTGTTGAATATCTTCGGCTTTATTTCCTAATTCTCGTCCATAAATCTGAAAATTAGCTAATTGACCATAATAATTGAGCGTATTATGATTAATTGAATCAGTATTAGCTATAACCCCTAAATTAGCCAGTTGATAGGGTGTTGTTTTTCTGACAGTTTCCATGAGTTCTGTATTAGGAATTTCTGGCCCCATATAGGGACGAAATAATACTCCAGGACTTAAGGATAAGGTTAAATTATCATTGAAAGAAATGGGAAATAAATTAGTAACCATGACCCAGATTGCTACTCCCAATGTTACCCATCTAACAGGTTTATATTTACCTCTCCATAGGGTTAAACAATAGCCTAAAAATATAGCTAATATTGGTAAATAAGACATAATATAACGAGTATCTTTATTAAAGATAGCCGAACAAATTAAGTATGATCCAAGAAAATAAACTCCTAACCATTTAATCCCGGATATGGCTTTTTTACTGTCCACATCCTCATTAATACCTGGAAATCTTCGTAATAAGTGTAATAGTAACCCAACCAGAGGAACAATTAATAATATCCAACCCATTGCTAAAGGTAAATCTTGCCAATAATAAGTCCAAGCTGCTAAGGTATTTAAAGGTGGATCACCTTCATAAGAAGCAGGAATAGCATTAGAATTTTGTACAGTACTAAATAAGTAAATCCAATTAGTTCTATACCAAGGAAACCAAATTAAACTAGAAACAATAAAACTGGTGATTAATTGTAAAATTCTTTCCCATTTTCCTTGCCATAGATAGGTTAATCCTAACCATAATAAAGGAGTTAACAAGAAAAACATTACACTTTGCTTAGTCAGTAATGCTAGTCCCCACACTAAGCCAAAAATTACTGTCCATAACCATTGTTTTTCTTTATATTTCTGGATTTTCCAAAGGGTTAAACAACAAAAACAAGCAATAGTTAAGGTTAGTAAAGTATTATCAATAACAAATTGTAAACGAGTTTGATAGAGACGAGGGATTAAAATTGATAAGGTTGCTCCCCATAACCCAACTTGGGGACTAAAAAGGATTTTTCCTAGGGTATAAACCGATAAAATTAAAATAGCACTGTAAAGTAAATTTGTTAGTAATGCTTGATCGTTACCTACCCCAAATATTTTCTGAAAAATAGCAGCAATAATATAAGTTAAAGGAGGATATTTTGATGATAATTTCCAAAAATTACGCCACCATTCACCGTTTAAAAATTGGGGCGACTCTAACTCATAAACATATTGTAAAGATTTATTAAGATGATTGCTTTGATCCCAAGCAGGCATAGAATGATCTAACATTAACCAGATGCGATCACAAAGATTACTTGCTAACCAAATTAGTCCTAGAATTATCCATACTCGACTTGGGGTTAAAGATAAACTTTTTTTGTTCATGGGCATTGGATTAATGATTCAATTGATTATAATTATGACTATAATTTTATCATCTTGGATAGTCTCTATGTTCTGTGTTTTCCCTGAGCTATTTCATTCTTTTAAATGCCCTAACCCTTTAGGGTTAGGCTATAGGAACAAAGCCCACCTGCGCGGGATATCCGACGAATTATTATTAATATTTGAGCCTGCGTAGGCAGGCTTCGTTAATATAGCTCCAGGCTTCAGCCTGCTTAAATAACCTTGGTTTTGCTGGTTTTGCTATGTATGAAAAAAAATTATCTGAATTATGAATAAAATAAAATTTTTATCTGTTTTCTTTTTGCTATTACTCAACCCAATTTTTACACCAGAACAGACTAAAGAAGTTAAGAAAACTGAGTCATTTTTTTTGACAAGATATAAATATAATAACCGAATAGGTCTAAAAAATAAAGGACTAAGTTTTAATGGCGATAGTTCATTGCCGACTTTGACTAACCCTGAAACAGAAAGTTTAGCTCAAACTCTATTTGAGCATTATCTTAAAAAACAACCAGTTTTAACTTTTCCCAATGACTTAAGTTTAAAGCAAGCTGAAACCATACAGAAAAAGTTAGTTAAATTATTAATCCCATCTCAAGGTCAACTTATCGGTTATAAAGCGGGGTTAACCAATCAAAAAATCCAGGAAAAGTTTAAAGTATCTCAACCAGTTTTAGGAAGAATACTTAAACAGATGATTCTCCCATCAGGTGTAACATTACCTCCTAATTTTGCTGCCATACCCAGATTAGAAGGAGATTTAATTGTCAGGGTTAAAAGTGAAGGCATTAATCAAGCTAAAACTCCTCAAGAAATTCTCAAAAATCTTGATGCTATTATCCCTTTCTTAGAATTACCTGATTTAGTTTATACTAAAGACTTAGAGTTAAATGGTGCAATGTTAGTGGCAGTTAATGTAGGTGCAAGATTAGGAATCGTCGGAACACCTATTCTTCTACAATCAACGGAAAAATGGCAAAATAAATTAAATAATATACAAGTTATTATTGTCGATCAATCAGGACAAGAATTAGCCCAAGGACATAGTAAAAATCTACTTGGAGATCCTCTTAAAGTTGTTCTCTGGATCAAAGATAAATTACACAGTCAAGGAAAATCTTTAAAAAAAGGAGACTTATTATCTTTAGGCAGTATTACTCCTGTAATTCCTATTAAACCAGGAACAACAATCTATGGACAGTATTTAGGATTAAACCCAGATAAGAAAATTGAAATCTCTGTTAATTTTAAGAATTAATAACCATGATAAGTCAACGTAATCCTGTTGTTTTAGTACACGGAATTTATAATACTACCGCTAAATTTAATACAATGACTAACTATTTAACTCAGTTAGGTTGGTCGGTTTACTGTTTTAATCTTAAACCCAATGATGGAGATGGTCATCTCGAAAATTTAGCTGAACAAGTGGCTAATTATATTACTCATACTTTTGCTAATAAACAACCTTTTGATTTAATTGGATTTAGTATGGGAGGATTAATTACCCGATATTATTTACAACGTCTTGGAGGAGTAAAACAAGTTCATCGTTATATTAGTATTTCTGCCCCCAATAAAGGAACCTTGACTGCCTATGCTTTATCTCGTCCAGGTATTAGACAAATGCGTCCCAATAGTCAATTTTTACAGCAGTTAAATCATGACATACAAGATACTTTAGGAGGAATTAATGTTACTATTATCTGGACTCCTTATGATCTGATGATTCTCCCTGCTCATAGTTCTAAACTTAATCTAGGAAAACAGATTAAACTTCCTGTGTTAAATCATGAACTAATGGTCAGACATCCCAGAATTTTACAAGCTGTTTCTCAAGCATTATCTGAACCCATTTGTTCCTCTCGATAATTTGTTTAAGAGACATGATTTTTATCCGTCTTTATGGCATAATATATTGTTAAACATAATTGCTAATAGGAGAAAATAAATTAGTAAAATGGATGCCCAAACAAAAGAATTTAAACTTAAATATGACATCGGAAGGCAATTGTTAGAAAAAGGACAATATCGTCTCAGTGTACAATCCCTGGAAGAAGCAACACAATTAGTTAACCCCAACTCTCGTTTAGGGGGAGATGTTCAAATGATTTTAGTCACAGCTTATCAAGCAGTCGGACGTTTAGAAGATGCTATTAATTTGTGTCAAAACTTAACCGTTCATCCTCATGTTGATATTCGTAAACAAAGTCAGCGCATTCTTTATATTCTTAAAGCACCTCAACTAAAACGCCCTGAAGAATGGATGACAAAAATTCCAACTATTGATACTAAAGAAGCCGCAAAACCTAAATATATTACCTCTAATCCTACTGCTAAACTTCCCGAAAAATCTTATTTAACTACGGAAGATTTAAGTCAGATTGATACTAGGGATAATTATTTTATTTGGTTTGCTTTGGGGTTGATTGTATTAATATTAAGTGGCCTAGTCTGGTTTAATTAATTATTAGAGACTTGTAAATAAAAGAGATATCATTTAAACTAAGGGAAGCAAAAAATTAAAAACAATAAGCTGTCACCCATCTAAATTAGTCCTATTCGACTGATGGAGTGGTCGCTACGCGCACCTTCGGTGGGGAGTGATAGTTTGACGGTTTGTTTCCTAATCTGCCCATATACAGTTTAAATGCGTCTTAGCTTAATTTCTGAAAAATAGTGGCAGGTTTTAAAATACAACTAGATCTCAAAGTACAACTTAGTCTCAAAGATGCCTCTCTCAAATTAACAGGAATCAGAAAAAGAGCATTTATCCTTTTGAAATGTTTTTCAGATGAATAACCCCATTAACCCGACTAACGCCCTAATTATTGGTTCATCCAGAGGAATTGGTTTAGGATTTGTTAAAGCCCTTCTACAGAAACCTAACATAAATATTTATGCAACGTACCGTCAGAGAAATTTAGCCACTGAGTTATTTTCTCTGAAAACGGAATATCCGCAACAACTTCACTGTCGGCAATTAGATATCACTAATGAAGAACAAATCTCTAATCTCTCAAGTTATATTCACCAGAAAACATCTCAACTTCATCTAGTTATTAACTGTGTGGGAATTCTCCATGAAGGTTCCTTACAACCAGAAAAAAGCCTTAGACAAATTTCTTCAGAAAATTTGCTATATTATTTTAAAATCAACAGCATTGGGTCTGTCTTATTAGCCAAGCATTTGTTACCGTTATTTCGCCATTCAAATAAGAGTATTTTAGCTTTTTTAAGTGCTAAACTAGGAAGTATTGGCGATAATAATCTGGGAGGATGGTATGGTTATCGTGCCTCGAAAGCTGCTCTTAATATGTTGATAAGAACAGTTTCGATTGAATATAAACGTCTTTGTCCCCAGACAATTGTTGTTAGTTTGCATCCAGGCACAACTGACACAAATCTGTCAAAACCATTTCAACAAAATGTGCCAGAGGATAAATTATTTACCGTAGATCTAACAGTCAACCAACTTCTCAATGTAATCGATAATTTAACAGGTGAAGATAGTGGCTCTTTTTTTTCTTGGGATGGTAGTCGTCTTCCTTGGTAATAAAAAAAGTTAAATCAATGTCTACACCACAGACCTTATGTCTGATACTATATGAACGAAGCCTCCCTTCGGGAGGCTCAATTAAACCCGCGTAGGCGGGTTTTGTCTTTATAGCTAAACCCAGAGCGGGTTTAAGCCTATAATTTCTAATAGTTTTACTAGGTTCTGTAGAACCAAAAAGTTAACTTCAAAGAATAAATATTAATCTTTTTTACTGATAGGAATTTGGATTTCGCTACGTTTTGCCATATCAGGTTTATACGGGCCATCATAGAACAAACGGCGAGGGTTTCCGACCATTTTATAAGATGGGTTTTCTGATAGCCAGTTTCTGAGTTTTTCTAAACCCTCTACATAGGTTTCATAGGAATAACCGCCAACCAGTCCCAAGCTTACCACTGTCTGACGGGGAATATCTTCAATCGTAATATTAGAGGCGATTTCCTTGGGGTAAATATCCGTGTTACGGTAGAGAAAAGAAACGGTGGCTTCCCCAGTTTTCTCCTTACCTTCTATGGTGCCAACCGGATAACGAGTTTCTACAGGAGCAGTCATAGAAATGTTATTCGAGCTAATATGTTGATATAAGGGTGAAAAAGCCTGATTAGCCGCATCAGATAAGTTGCCAGAATAGCTATAAGTCGCAGCACGATAAGCAGGATATTCCTTTACTTCTATTTTATCAGGGGCAGTTGGGGCCGGAAAACCTACGGGAAGGGGCGCACTATTGGCTTGATAAATTCCTATCGCGAACCAAGCGATTGCTATAATTCCTAATGGTAGTAATAAATAGTGAAGTTTCATGAGCTAAAATAATCAAAAATGACGTTATAAAGTTGATATCTTAAGCATAATTATACCAGAATATTTAATGTGTTATTTTTGTTATGAAAATTACCGTAAATTTTTATTAAGCTTCAGATAAATGTATCATAGAATACAAAAAACTTAAAAATACTTGAAAATTTTTAGCAATAGTGAACGAAAGAATGCGGGTTGACAAAGCCGTCGTATATAGTGTATATTTTTTAGTTATATAGGCTTCACAATGGGAATCTTTGCGTTTATCAACAAACAGTAATATTTCCATTATGATATTCACATTTTACAATGTAAGCAAAAAAAAATCAACCCCATAAATTGATCTGCTTCAAAGTCAGTAAAGCAGTATATTAGAACCATGATTTAAAAAACCCGTTTTTGCGTAAGTCCTGCAAAATTAGCAAATTCAACTAAATTATCTTTCAACCAAAGAGCATCTTTTTGGCGATTAGTTTGCACTTCTAAAACCCGAATACCCGTAGAAGGTAAAGGATTTAATAATTCTGTGAATTGTGACCAATTATCAATCAATTGATGGGAAATGTTATAGGTCTGGCAAAGTTGAGAAAAATCAATATTTTGTGGAGTGGCAAAAAAATCCTCAAAAGAAGAGCGAAACTGAGATATAGGTAATATTTCAAAGATACCACCCCCATTATTATTAATTAAAATAATAGTTAAATGTCCCTTAAAGTTTTTATTGATTAAGAATCCATTAGTATCATGAAGTAGGGATAAATCACCTGTTAACATAACATTATGGGATGATTTATAAGCCATTCCTAAAGCTGTTGATAAAGTACCATCAATACCATTAGCACCTCGATTACAATAAGGAATAATTTGCAGATGATTAGGCATCCAGAAAAAATCCATATCTCTAACTGGCATACTATTAGACACAAAAATTAAACTATTCTTAGGTAAAATTTGAGGTAATAACCAAGCTATTTTTGCTTCTAATAAATATTCAATAGCTGACATTTTTTGCTCAAGATTATGTCTAACTTTGTTCTCAAATTCTAACCAAGTCTTCAAAAAAGATCGATCTAAGTCTTGAGTAATAGGAGGTAAAGTTAAAGTGTCTATTGAGGTTGTTAGATGAATAGTTTTATTATGAAGGGGGTCAAGATTATCAAGAGTAGGATCAATAATCCAATGATCAGGTTCAAGAGATTCTAACCAAACCCTTAATTCTTTACTGGTAGGAAATTCTCCTATTTGAATTACCACATCAGGAATTAAAGATTGATTTAATTGGGGATGACGTAATATTAAATCATACGTACAAATTAAATAAGGATTCAAATATGAAAAATTTCTCACAGGAGATAAAGCATCAGCTAACACAGGAAAATTAAGTAATTGAGCCAAATTAGCGATCGCTTGACAATAACCTTTAGGATCAACTGGATAAGCGACTCCTGCAATAATAATACCCCGTCGAGTTGATAGCCATTGAGACGGCAAAACTGAGGAAGAAGAACCAGAAAAATTAAGATAATTATTATCAATTTGAGATAAAAAATTATCTAGATCAAAATCAGCAAATATAGAAGTAATATTAGGGTCAAAAATAGGTGCTAAAGGTTCTCGAAAAGGACAATTAAGATGAACAACTCCAGGAGTAGGAAAAAGCGATCGCCGCCAAGATTGAACAAGGGTTTGTCGTAGATAACGTAATATACCAATTTCCTGGGAAGGAATGGCTAATTCTGCTTGCCAATTGGGATAATGACCATAAAGTTTAATTTGATCAATTGCTTGTCCAGCATGACAATGACGTAATTCTGGGGGACGATCTGCTGTTAGAATTAACAAAGGAATTCGACTTTCATGAGCTTCGATTACTGCTGGGTAAAAATTAGCTCCTGCTGTTCCCGAAGTACATACTAAAACAACAGGAATTTTAGTTTTTTTTGCCCTTCCTAATGCAAAAAAAGCCGCCGAACGTTCATCTAAAATAGGAATAGTTTCAATATTAGGATGTTGAGCAAAAGCAACTGCTAGGGGTGCGGAACGGGAACCAGGACAGATAATAGCCGTTGTCAGTCCTAAACGGTATAAGGTTTCTACTAATAAAGAAGACCAAAGAGTATTAATGTTACGAAAATCAAGAATCATTGATAGTGAATAATTAGGTTAGGGATTAAGGTTGCTACAGTTATCTATATTCTCATGTATCATGTATAGAATTTACATTTGAGATCTAAACTGAAAAAAATGGAAAAACTAACTATTACGGACGCTCAAGAAGATTTAATCAACCTAGTTAAATTAGTAACCCAAGAAAACCAAATTTATGAAATAGAGATGACTGATGGTTCGGCTGTTTTAATCTCACAAAAAAACTATGAAAGCTTACAAGAAACCATTGAATTACTTTCAATCCCTGGATTAAGAGAAAGCTTACAAAGATCCCTTGAACAAATAACCAATAATGAAACCTACTCCTTGGAGGAAGTATTGGGAGATATTGATTGATGGTTTATGAAGTCCGTTTTACCAAAGAAGCTAAAAAAGATATCATTAAACTTACCCCTAAATTAAAACAAAAACTCAAAAAAATTATCATAAATTTTCACTTAACAGTAACATTTTTAAGTTATCGCACTGAGGTACACACATGATATACTTTAAGAAGTATGAATAAACCTGTAAAACCCAAAACTTTAATCGTTTATCAAGATGCAGATGGAAACGAGCCATTCACCAACTGGCTTAATAGTTTACGAGATGTTCAGGGACGTAAACGAATCAGTATCCGGTTAAGACGGCTAGAGCAGGGGAATTACGGTGATTGTGAACCCATTGGTGAAGGACTTTTAGAATTGCGAATGTTTTTTGGTCCCGGCTACCGTGTCTATTTTGGGGAAGAAGGTAATAACATTGTGCTTTTGCTGTGTGGTGGCGACAAAAGCAGTCAAACCAAGGATATTGAAGCAGCAAAAGCTTATTGGCAGGAGCATCTAGAGAATGCGTAAATACAGAACATTTGACCAAGTTGAAGAAGAATACTACCGCGAACATCCAGAGGAAATTGACAGTTTTCTAACGGTTATTTTTGAGGAATATGCCAAAAATAATGATACAGGTGCTTTATTATCCGCATTGCGTATGATTAGCCGTGTAAAAGGCATTACAGCAACAGCAGAAGCAGCAGAGATTAGCCGCAAAGGACTACAAAAAGCCTTGTCAGAGCAGGGAAACCCACTCTTTGAGAATGTAAGCACGATTCTACACGCTATGGGCTATCAACTTGTTCCACAAGCTTTGGCAATGGATGTCAAAACTAAGAGGACATAAGTCTTTCTGTTAGCATATAAACAATAAATTATCTAGAACAACCAACAAGTTAATAAACCCCCTTTGAGGTTTTAGTCAACCATGAAGCCAAAAACGCTTAACCAATGGAGAAGCCACCTAACAGCACTTTTACTAGGAATAATTCTCTGTTTTGGTGGTTTTCAAGTCTTATCCTCTCAAGCTGATTCTTTAAAGTTAGATCAGCCTCCTTTAACCATAGCTCAAGTTCCTATTTCCAATAATAGTGATAGCTTTGTGGCCGCGGCCGTCAGTCGCACTGGCCCCGCAGTTGTCCGTATTGATACCGAAAGCGTTGTCACTCGTCGTGTTGACCCTTTATTAGATGATCCTTTTTTCCGAGAATTTTTTGGTCAACAGTTTAACTCTCGCGCACCTCAACAACAGCGCATTAGTGGACAGGGATCAGGCTTTATTGTAGATGGCAATGGAATTATCCTCACCAATGCTCATGTGGTTGATAATGCCGATAAAGTGACCGTTACCCTCAAAGATGGACGTATCTTTAATGGAAAAGTCCGAGGAACCGATGAAGTGACGGATTTAGCAGTAGTTACCATTAACCCCCAAGGGGCTAAATTACCCGTTGCCCCTTTAGGCAATTCTGATCAACTTCAAGTAGGAGATTGGGCGATCGCGGTGGGAAATCCGGTAGGATTAGATAATACTGTGACACTAGGGATTATTAGTACTATTGGCAGATCAGCCGCTAAAGCAGGAATTCCCGATAAAAGGCTAGATTTTATTCAAACCGATGCGGCTATTAACCCCGGTAACTCAGGGGGGCCCCTACTCAATAGCAAAGGGGAAGTAATTGGCATTAATACCGCTATTAGGGCCGATGCTATGGGGATTGGTTTTGCTATTCCTATCAATAAGGCTAAAGCCTTGCAAAATACCCTGGCCAGTGGACAAAAAGTTGCCCATCCCTATATTGGGGTACAAATGGTCAATTTAACCCCTGAAGTAGCTAAGGAAAATAATCAAAATCCTAATTCTCCCATGATGATCGCAGAAGTTGAGGGAATTTTAGTGGTACAAGTAATGCCTAATACCCCCGCCGCTAAAGCAGGAATTCGTCGAGGAGATGTGATTGTAACAGTTAATAATAAACCCGTTAAAGATGGGTCAGATTTGCAATCTATGGTAGAAAATGTGGGGATTAACGGTCAACTCAAACTAAAACTTTATCGAGGCGATCGCAGTTTAGAGTTAACAGTTACGACAGCACAACTAGAAAGTCCAAACTAAAAAACAAATGGGCGTTACTGAATCAGGGTATAAAACAACCATTCTTTACTTTACCCGTATGCTTATACTTTAAATACCAAAAAACCTTGCAAAGCAAGGTTTTTTGGTATTAGTGCATTTTACCTGTGTCCATGTAAGGTCTTGATTAGAACCAGCGATCGCTGTATAATAAAAACATAGGTACGCTGCCGAAGGCACTGCGGAGCGGACTGCCTCAAAACACGCTTCAGTTAAGCCTCAGAGAAGATTGTACCCAGTAACAGGTGGTCTCAAAATCACTGAAACTACCTCTACAGAACGGTTTCGTTATTTTTTTTAGTATAACTAAAATACTAATTTTTAATGGGCATTTTTGGGTTATTGTCAACGACTACTAGTCCCATCGCCCCCCGCATCAACTCCTCCGTCGACTGGCAAGATTACTCCCGTAACCCATTTAGCAAGGGACAGATAAAGCACGGCATCCGCAATATCTTTAGGCAGTCCAAACCGTCCTAGAGGTTGTTGTTGTTCGAGGTAGTTTAACGTTTTTTCATCGAGTTCACCGTATAGAGATGTGGGGACAACCCCAGGCGCAACCACATTAATACGAATATTGTCGGAGGCTAACTCAACAGATAGATTTTTGGACATAGCCATAATCGCCGCCTTTGCCATAATTGGTGCAGAGGAGGGAAATGCCTTAATGCCATTCATAGCCAGAATAGTTCCAATATTAATAATAGCTCCCCCTTCTTTTTGCTGTCTCATCTGTTTAACGGTTTCCTGGGTTAAGGCAAAAGTCCCTCTTACATATCCAAGAAACTGATCTAACTCATCTATTTTATAATCGGTGAAAGGTTTAACGGAAAAAATGCCTGCGTTATTAACCAGAACATCGACGCGACCAAATTTTGCTACTGTCTCATTAATCAGATCTGGTGCCACTTCAGGCTGGGTAATGTCACTGACGATAAAGTGAATACGTTTAGGTTGATTTAATTGTTGAACGGCCTTTTCTAACTTTAAGGATGTTCTACCAATCAGTACAACGTTAAAGTCTGTGTTAAGAAAGGCATCCGCAATAGCAAAACCAATTCCAGTGGCACCACCTGTAATAATAGCGGTTTGAGTGTTCATTTTTTCGGGTTTCTCCAATGAATAAATATGAGTCGTCGAACTCAGCTGAATAAGTTTCAGTTTATCAGCAAAAAGGCTTCTTTTAAATCTGACGGACTATTTCCGCCAGGCCGCACTATCCCTTTTCTGTCACTCTCCGATTTTTCGTATGATGAATAATCCCTCAAGACAATGTATATTGGGCAATGGAGTGTTTGGTGACGGTATTTTGGCAAATTTGTAATTCTCATCAATGTCTATTCACAAAAATGCTGGCGATCGCTTTCTCTGTAAGAGTTACAGAACTGATAAATTGTCAGGCTTTTCGGAGAGTGACAGAAGAGGGATAGTTTCTCGATTTGAAGAAATTATTGCAGTAGCGAGACTGAAAAGAAGAAGCGAATATTTTAAAAATTTAGCTTATAGCCTCCTTGATAATTTTATGATTGCTCATCAAAGGAGGCTAAAACAGCTTATACAATAGCTTCTAAAATTTTCTCACCTGATAAATTAGCCCATTGATTCCAAGTTTCCCTCCAAATTTCCTTAGCTTTGTTGTAGCCAATCAAAACTAAATCAGAGTTAATTTCATTTTCCACTATTAGTTCCCCAACTGCTTTTCTAATCATTTCTTTGTGATGAATATCTTCACCCCTAACATGAATATCAAAAAACTCCCAGTCAATATTATTGACATTCTTAATAACATAAGAATGTTGCTTTAAAAATTTCTCAAACACAGCGAGATAAACCGCACAAATACACTCAACACCAACCCCTTCAAGACCGATAACAAAATCAATCGAATTATGATTAATTAAACTCATCATTGGATCAAAGTTTATTGAGTTTTTCGGAATATTATCAACCCCTATAGATCTCAGGAAATTATCCCATAAATATAAGTGCGATGACTCATATTTACCATTACCTTGTTCATCATTAAGAATTTCA
Source organism: Aphanothece sacrum FPU1 (assembly GCF_003864295.1). Lineage (NCBI taxonomy): Bacteria > Bacillati > Cyanobacteriota > Cyanophyceae > Chroococcales > Aphanothecaceae > Aphanothece > Aphanothece sacrum. The sequence goes on from NZ_BDQK01000017.1 coordinate 450,251, forward strand.
GCAATCAAGCTCTTAAACTGACTTTCAGGTAATCTTGAACACAACAAAGCGAGGTGATTAGAATGATTTAAGACTAACTGACGATAATCGATAGAAACCTGTTTAAGTTTTTCTAAACTCCATGTCGAAATTGTAGAGAGCTGAGAATCAATCAGAATCTCTTCTGTTAACTTGGCTTCATCAAAATATACCCAAAAAGTTGATAATTCCATGATTGTATTGGTAGAATTAAGTAAGTTTAACAAGCTAAGGGATAAATGCTTGGCGGCCTATCCCGTACCTTATATATCATTCAATTCCAAAACTGTATATTACGGAAAGCTCCATTATTATTTTGGCTAATGACCTGAGTTTGACATAAGGCAAATATCTGAAACCTATATCCAGGAATACTTACAAGCAAGATAGTTCAAGCCAACTATTTCTAATTAGTCTCAGTTAATGATAAAAAGCCCGCGATCGCGGTATTCATTGGCTCTTTATCGAGAATATTCGATTAGAAGCAGGAGAAAAAACCCGACAATGAAACCTCTTAAGCCAAGCTGGACAAAGATTTTGGCTATCTCAGTTATATCGAACTCAGGTCTACAGGGTTTAATCTTGAGCGACAATGACCACAGTAATATTATCAGAACCTCCCCCCTCTTTAGCGGCTTCTATTAGGTGTGTACCAATCTCTTCACAGGATTTTTTCGACTCAAATAGTTCTTGAATCAGTTCGTCAGAAACCTCTTCAGTTAAGCCATCACTACACAACAGAAGCATATCCCCTGAATTAACCTCTAGAGGAAAAATTTCGACTGTATTAATCTCCTTACGTCCTAAACACTGCAACAGGACGTGGCGATAATGATTAACTTTTGCCTCTTCTGGAGTCATATCTCCCCTTTTCAGGGCCCGTGCGACCCAAGTATGATCCTCTGTTACTTGCTCTAATTGGTCATTTCGTAAGCGATAGAGACGAGAATCACCTACATGGGCCCGCCAAGGTTGATTCTCCCGAAATATAACCACAACTACAGTAGTTCCCATTTCGGCCCGTTCGGGGTGACTTTCTTGATCTTCGATAATTCCTTGATTAGCCTCTAATAATGCTGCTTCTAGGAGACTGTCAGAAGACTTCTGAGAATCCCAATATTTTTCTAGATAAGCTTGTATCCGTTTAGTGGCAATTTTGCTGGCTTCTTCTCCACCTGCATGACCACCCATTCCATCAGCGACAATGAAAAATCGCCCTTCTGGGTCGGTGTAAAAGTTATCTTGATTAACTGACCGCACAAGTCCAGTATCAGTCAGACCCGTGAAACGACGATTCATCATTTAGCTAGTGACAATGTACAAAAAGGAACAATAACTCTTATTTTAGAACATTTTATCTAAACGTCCCACACGACGGAGGAGACGAAATAATGCCCAGGCCGGAGCTAATGTTACTATCATAACCCCTACAGCTACTTTCACATAACCATTAACCAATAAAAGGGTAGCACAAATAGCGAGCGCACTGATCACCAGGGTATAGTTAGTTGTCATTTGCATCAGACTCAGACGACGTAATAAACGCTCAGATTCAGTAGATCGAACTCTAACCCGAATATCTCCCCGTTCTAACTTTTCTAGGGTATCCTCAATGCGTCGAGGTAGTCCTAAAGCTGTATTACTGACTTGAACCGCCTGACGACCTAATTCATCGAGAATACTATTGCCATTAGTTCCATTCATATCAGTCACAATTTGTAAGGCAAACGGTTGTGCTACTTCCATAAAGTTAAAGTCAGGATCTAATCCTTTTCCTACTCCTTCTAAAGTAGAAAAAGCCCGCATGACAAAGGTAAAGGTAGCAGGGAAGCGAAAGGGCTGATCATAAGCAATTTCATACAAATCCTCACTAATTTGAGTCACAGACTGTTCCTCAAAAGGTTTGTCCATGAAATTATCGAGGATAAATTGAATAGAACGACGCACTGGCCCCATATCATCCGTAGGTGCAAGGGCCCCCAATGCAATTAAAGAAGAGACAACACGGTCAGCATCTTTTTGAGTAACTCCAAATAGAGTATCCATCAACTTCTCGCGCACATTGGTTTCAATACGGCCCATCATGCCAAAATCATAAAAGATTAAAGCCCCGTCTGTACTCACGGCCAGATTACCTGGATGGGGATCAGCATGGAAAAAACCGTCATTGAGCAGTTGAGATAAATAAGCTTTAGCCCCTAATTTCGCCAAAAGCTTGCGATCTAAACCGGCCGCTTCTAATCCCTCATAATGACTAATTTTAATGCCTGGTAGGTATTCTAAGGTCAAGATACGGGCAGAAGTGTATCGCCAATAAACTCTCGGTACTCTTACCCAGTCTTCCCCGCGAAAATTGCGGCGAAAAGTATCAGCATTTTGTCCTTCGTTGAGGTAATCTGTCTCTAACCAAAGAATACGACAACATTCTTCATAAATGCCACTCCAGTCTCTCCCTTTCCCCCAACGAGGATGATTTTGAAAATACTGGGCAATGCGCTTAAGAATGGCTAAATCGATGGTAAACAGTTGTTTTAACCCCGGACGTTGTACCTTAACCACAACTTCTTCCCCTGTATGGAGTTTAGCTTTGTGAACTTGTCCTAAACTTGCCGCCGCAATGGGAACCGGATCAAAACTTCGGTAGAGTTTGGCTAAGGGTTTACCGAATTCTTTTTCAATGATGGCAGTGGCTTGCTCATAAGTAAAGGCCGGTACTTCATCTTGTAATTTAGACAGTTCGTCTACATATTCAGAGGGAAATAAATCTGCTCTCGTAGAAAAAAGTTGACCTACTTTAATGAAAGTTGGCCCTAAATTTAGTAAATTTTCTCTAATCCAAACTGCTTGTTTAACCCTTCGATTAGCTAATTTTTGGTCAGTATAACCTCCTCGATAGCTCCATTTTTTGCCATTGAGCCAAAATTGAGAAAGTAATAATAGAACAAACCGCCAAATATCGAGACGACGGCCTGTAATTGAATAATTTTCCTGATTCCAACGGTACTTTTTAGCAGTTTCTAATTGTCTAATACTTTTAGGTACTGGGTTAGTTGTCCTTTTGGCCAGGGAAGAGTTAGGGTTGGAAGATAGGGCAGACACTCGGTTTTTTGGGGGTATTGCTGACAGGGGTTGTTAAACAGAAGAAAGAGGGATTTAACACAGGTAATCAAGTAATTAGACTTGTTGATGGCGATAATTCTTTAATTCTGCTTTTAATCGCGCAATTTCGGCTCGTAAGTCGTCAATGGTTTCTTGTAAATCTGCCCCATCATCTCCTGGGGTTGAGACACTATTTCCTTGCGTCACATCCCGTTGGGCCCGGGTCTGTACTTCTTCGATAAACTGGCGCAGTTGTTCCCGTTGCTCTGCATCAAATTTACCTAAGTCACTCAGGGCGTTAGTTAGGGTGTCTTCGATTTTTTCGCTTAAGACTTCGGCAAAAGCTCTACCCAAAAAGAAGGCATGAAGAACGGGATTACTCATTAGATTTTTGTTAATTGGTTTTGTAACAAATTATATCTTAATCTGGATTACTCTGAAGCCTTAAATAGTTTCTTTGACCCCTAATAAGCCAGCACTTGAGGAACAAATCATCCGTTGAAAAATATTTTTCTAAGATATTGACATTGATCCCCGTCAACTGTAACAATAAATACAGACAATTCTTATAAAGTTTTCGTCTACATACGCCCATAAGTAAAAAACTGAAACGGGAAATATACCCAAATCAGGAAGTCCATTAGATTCAATTCTCCTTATTTCTTCTCAGAGGAGCTTGAGCCTTCACCGAAAAGATAAAGGTTTAAGTAAATAAGCAACATTAATGGTAAGTTGGAAGTAAGCCCTTTAGGGGTGAAACTCTTACGATCGACTTATCAAAAATACACAATTAATTTTGCCTACTGACTTATTATTTTCTCCGACCCAACGACACATTTTACAGATTTTGGAGCTTTTAAAACCATGTTATTTTCTTATCAAAGTTTTGACTACCAAGCTTATCCCTCCAACCCCGAATCTACCTCTGATGAAGTAGGAGAAAAAAGTCAGCCCAAAAACGAATCAAAACTTAATCTAAAGTCTCGTTCGCGTATGTCTCCTTATGTTCGCTTTACCTATCGGGGCTAAAAAAAGGCATAAGTGCTTAAACAAAATTAATTACACATAGGAGGGCGGGTTTATCTATTTTTTTATGAAAATCATTGATTTATGTAAAAAACCCGCCCCAACTAATTATTCTTTGCCAATGTTACTATCAAACCAATTTGCCTTTTAACTGAAGCCAGGCGATTACTGGGATTCAAAATTAGCCACGATCCTATCTTAATGCAAAAAGAGGACTCCGGTTAGACCGCCTAAGCGGTTAACGGTGAGATGAATTTTTGCCAAGAAATAAATCGACCGTAGGGAGTCCTTATTTCTTAGGGGAATTTTGATTTTCAACATAATTTTTAAGTTGTTCAACAGTTACGCCTCCACAACTAGAAACAAAATAAGCCCCAGTCCAAAAATAGGGTTTGTTGTAAAAATATTTACCAGACAAAAAAGGAAAGTCACGTCGAATAAGACGACTACTAACCGTTTTTAAGTTAGCAATCAACTTAGACAAAGATATTTCAGGTTTGTAGCTAACCAAAAGATGAACATGGTCAGGTTCTCCGTTGAACTCAAGCAACTGACATTCCCATTTATCAAGTGTTTCTTGAAAAATAGTCTTTAATTGGTTCAATATATCTGCCGAAATAGCCTTTTTACGGTATTTTGTTACAAATACAATGTGAACGGTAAGTTTGTATACAGACCTGTAACCTTTGTTGTAATCACTTGACATATTTAAGCGGTAACTCTACAATGATAATCGTACCGCCAAAAAATGAAGCAATCTGTGATTACGCTAACTTACCAGTTCAAATTAAAATTGACTTGTCAACAAACCCAAGAGATAGAAAATATCTTAGTGGTGTGTCGTAGAGTTTACAATTTTGGTTTAGCTGAAAGAAAAGCTTGGCTAAAAAGCCGTAAATCACCTGTGAATGCTTGCTCAATTATTTCTGAGTACATATTCGGCGTTGATACTCCCTATCCGAATTATTTTGTTCAAGCTAAAGCCTTAACCATTGCCAAACAATCCTTAGAAAGTTTAAGGTCTGTTAATGCTCAAGTGTTACAGCAAACGCTTAAAACACTAGATAAAGCTTTTACTGACATGAAAGCAAAAGGAAACGGGTTTCCTAGATTTAAAAAGGTAATGCGTAGTTTTGTTTTTCCTGCCATGCTAAAAAATTGTTTGGCTAATGGAAAAGTTAAATTACCTCAACTTGGATGGGTAAACATTCGACAATCAAGAGAATATCCTACTGGTTTTGAGGCAAAACAAGCTCGTATTGTCAAGAAAGCTAGTGGTTATTACTTGATGATTACTTTTCAACAATACGAAGAATGTCCAGACCCAGTAGTTGGCAAAACCAGTTTAGGAATTGATGCGGGAATTGAAAGTTTCATGGCTACCAATTTAGGAGAATTAATCAAAGCCCCACGATTTTTGTTAAAGGCAATGCGTAAGCTTAAATGGCTACAAAGACGCTTAAAACATAAAATTAAAGGCTCTAACAACTGGTTAAAACTCCAAAGAAAAATAGCTCGTTTATATGAATCTGTAGCTAATACTCGTCGTGATTGGCAGTTTAAATTAGCTCATTACCTTTGCGATAAAGCCGACAATATTTTTGTTGAAGATATTAACTTTAATTCTTGGAGTCGAGGAATTGTTCGTAAACGTTCTCTCGAATCAGGGATAGGACAATTCATTAATGAAATTTTGCCTTATATCTCTTGGAAAAGAAATAAGTTTTATCTAAAAGTCAACAAGAATGGAACTTCTCAAGAATGCCCTAAATGCCATAAAATGACGGGCAAAAAGAAGTTAAATCAACGTTTGCATGATTGTCAGTTTTGTGGACATCAAGAAAATCGTGATACTGCGGCGGCAAAAGTAATTAAATACAGAGGAAAAATTGCGGTCGGACAGTCCGTAATGATTACTGAAAATGCTTGTGGAGACGGTCTGGCGGGGGTCAAACAATTAACGAATCTTTGATCTAGCTAAGAGTCTGTGATGCAAGAATCCCC
>NZ_BDQK01000018.1:0-30000 GCF_003864295.1 Aphanothece sacrum FPU1
GTTAACGGTGAGATGAATTTTTGCCAAGAAATAAATCGACCGTAGGGAGTCCTTATTTCTTAGGGGAATTTTGATTTTCAACATAATTTTTAAGTTGTTCAACAGTTACGCCTCCACAACTAGAAACAAAATAAGCCCCAGTCCAAAAATAGGGTTTGTTGTAAAAATATTTACCAGACAAAAAAAGGAAAGTCACGTCGAATAAGACGACTACTAACCGTTTTTTAAGTTAGCAATCAACTTAGACAAAGATATTTCAGGTTTGTAGCTAACCAAAAGATGAACATGGTCAGGTTCTCCGTTGAACTCAAGCAACTGACATTCCCATTTATCAAGTGTTTCTTGAAAAATAGTCTTTAATTGGTTCAATATATCTGCCGAAATAGCCTTTTTACGGTATTTTGTTACAAATACAATGTGAACGGTAAGTTTGTATACAGACCTGTAACCTTTGTTGTAATCACTTGACATATTTAAGCGGTAACTCTACAATGATAATCGTACCGCCAAAAAATGAAGCAATCTGTGATTACGCTAACTTACCAGTTCAAATTAAAATTGACTTGTCAACAAACCCAAGAGATAGAAAATATCTTAGTGGTGTGTCGTAGAGTTTACAATTTTGGTTTAGCTGAAAGAAAAGCTTGGCTAAAAAGCCGTAAATCACCTGTGAATGCTTGCTCAATTATTTCTGAGTACATATTCGGCGTTGATACTCCCTATCCGAATTATTTTGTTCAAGCTAAAGCCTTAACCATTGCCAAACAATCCTTAGAAAGTTTAAGGTCTGTTAATGCTCAAGTGTTACAGCAAACGCTTAAAACACTAGATAAAGCTTTTACTGACATGAAAGCAAAAGGAAACGGGTTTCCTAGATTTAAAAAGGTAATGCGTAGTTTTGTTTTTCCTGCCATGCTAAAAAATTGTTTGGCTAATGGAAAAGTTAAATTACCTCAACTTGGATGGGTAAACATTCGACAATCAAGAGAATATCCTACTGGTTTTGAGGCAAAACAAGCTCGTATTGTCAAGAAAGCTAGTGGTTATTACTTGATGATTACTTTTCAACAATACGAAGAATGTCCAGACCCAGTAGTTGGCAAAACCAGTTTAGGAATTGATGCGGGAATTGAAAGTTTCATGGCTACCAATTTAGGAGAATTAATCAAAGCCCCACGATTTTTGTTAAAGGCAATGCGTAAGCTTAAATGGCTACAAAGACGCTTAAAACATAAAATTAAAGGCTCTAACAACTGGTTAAAACTCCAAAGAAAAATAGCTCGTTTATATGAATCTGTAGCTAATACTCGTCGTGATTGGCAGTTTAAATTAGCTCATTACCTTTGCGATAAAGCCGACAATATTTTTGTTGAAGATATTAACTTTAATTCTTGGAGTCGAGGAATTGTTCGTAAACGTTCTCTCGAATCAGGGATAGGACAATTCATTAATGAAATTTTGCCTTATATCTCTTGGAAAAGAAATAAGTTTTATCTAAAAGTCAACAAGAATGGAACTTCTCAAGAATGCCCTAAATGCCATAAAATGACGGGCAAAAAGAAGTTAAATCAACGTTTGCATGATTGTCAGTTTTGTGGACATCAAGAAAATCGTGATACTGCGGCGGCAAAAGTAATTAAATACAGAGGAAAAATTGCGGTCGGACAGTCCGTAATGATTACTGAAAATGCTTGTGGAGACGGTCTGGCGGGGGTCAAACAATTAACGAATCTTTGATCTAGCTAAGAGTCTGTGATGCAAGAATCCCCCGTTAGACCGCCCAAGCGGTTAACGGCGGGAGTGTCAATCCTAACTCTGACCTTGAATACAGTGTACGCAATGCCTGGGATTTGCTCCCCAATGATTTTACTTGCCTGTAACTCGTCAATAATCGGCTGGACATCGGAGCGGATATTACGATACCGTTTAGCTAAAGTGCCTAGGCTTCGTTTGAACTCAGGTGCAACCTGGATTTGAATTGGCTCATTCTGCATCAATCCCATCCCAAAGCTGTGAAACAGGAAGTGTATTCCCTGTCATGGCTTCTTGCCATCCCTGACGAAAGCTTTCTTCTGCCGATTTCAGTGTAACACTCTCACGAAACAGACGAATTATTTGCAACAAATTGGGTAAGTATTCGTGGGGAGTTTGCTCGATTTCCCCAATTACTTGTTCAAGTAGCTTTTTCGTACTAGCATTGTCAGCTACAAAATTTTGTTCTGTCATTCTCGTACTCTGTTAGCAACACTCTGATTAAAAGTTTAGCAGAAAAGGAAGTTCCATTAAACTTTGAGATGTTATTCCAGTGCGATCGCGGCTTTTGTAGGGTGCGTTAATGTTAATGTGGGGAAACTGCTTCCAAACCAGTAGTTTTTTTAAACAGTCAAACTCACGGAGACGTAATGGGTCGACCATCTCTCAAGTCTAAAATACGACTTACGGCGATTCTATCCCCTGGTTTAACACCGGAAATGACTTGATAAGCTTGTCCTTGAATGGCCCCAACTTTGACAGGAATTTGTTTAGCCACTAAAATTCCTGTAGCCTGTTTTGCATCTGCTGGTTGAGCCACAAAAACGAATTTTTGACCCCCTAAACTACTCACCGCCGTAGTTGGTACTAATACGCCAGGTTTTTGGTTCCAAATCACCCGTACTTGGACATATTGTTTATCCCGTAAGGTGCCATTATTACGAAAAGTCATTTTAACGCGAATAGCTTGGGCATTTTGTTCAACCAAGGGGGAAATATAAGTAATTTGTCCCCGGACTTTCGGACTGCCATCAGAGTTAATTATTTCGACAGGAATACCTTCGCGTAGTCGGTTACGGTTTTCTGTGGGAATATTAACATTAAGATGAAAAACTTGATTATCCGTAATGGTTGTAATGGCTTGTCCGATATCAATATTATCCCCTAATTTTTTATCATTGAAATCTCCAACTACACCGTTAATGGGAGCATAAAGAAAATTATAAGCTAACCCTTGGCTGATTGATCCAAGTTGTCCTTGAGCTTCTGTAATTGATGATTTTCGACTATTTATATTCGCTAAGGCCTGTTCAACTCGTTTTTCACTAGCGCGTAAATTTTCCTTGGCCGCATTGAGAGATTCTTGAGACGCATCACGAGCTTTAATAGTCTCCTGAAGTCGAGCTTTAGTGCTGTCAAGTTCTGATATTCTATCGTCTAAATTTTGTTGTGCTTGCACCCCTTCTTTGACCAAAAAGATGGCCCGTTCATAATTAATTTTTGCTAATTTTAACTGAGCGCGTAGATTTTCTATATTAGCCTCGGCCCCAGCTATTTGTGCTTTAGTTTGTTCTACTTCAAATTTGGCTTTATCCCTTTCGGCTTCTCTTTGTCGATATTCGGCTTCAGCAGCACTTAAATTAGCTTTAGCTACATTGAAACTTCCGGTAGCTGACCGGACATCTTCCTGTTCTTGAATAGGTTGAATTTCCACTAAGGTCTGTCCCTGACGTACCACATCCCCTTCTTTCACCAAAATATTAGCAATACGTCCACTGGTACGACTTGGAGCTAAGTTAACCCTTTGTCTAGCCTCTAAAGTTCCCACATATTGACTACTATCAATTAAACTAGCTGATTGTAAAGTTTGTAATGTAACGGGAATAGGTGGAGGGGCTGCGGCTTTTTTTTCTTCTGTCGTACTACAAGCCATAGTTAATAAAGAAATTAATAGAGCAGTTCCTAATAATTTTTGCGAAGATTGAACAGAATTGTTGATCATTTTACTAATTGTAATTTTAACCAGTCATTAAATCGTTTTATTTCTGTTAATTAGATTTCTTTAAGTTGCCTGAGGGAGTAAAAATAGGAGATTTTTGAGTAGGATAGGAGACAATTTTGCAGTCTACCATTCGTTGAGTAATGGCTGTATAATTGAGTCGACCACCTGTTATTTCGTATTCTGAACGGGGGATAGGAAGATGACCTACAGGGGCATCAAGACTATAATTCAGATTTTGTTTAAAGGTAATCCATTGATTATCTTTACGCCATCCTACTCTGTTACCAAACTGATCATAATTTTCGCTATTAAGTAACCTTCCTGGTTTATTTCCAGTTTCAATAAAAATAGGAAATTGTTCGCTAAAGCCAAATTTTTTCTGAGAATATTCTTGCCAAAGAGAATCAATAGTTTTAAGATCCCAACAAGCTAGGGTAGCAATATCTTGACGGGACATCCACCCTTGTTCGTCTCGGTTAATGGCTTTAAGAATTAATTCCCTAGTGGTTTCATTGGCCCGAAACCATTGTTGAGTGCTTAACAGATTACGCAATGGAGTATAGTCTACTTGGGTTTCAGGAGAGATTAAGGGGCGATCGCTATTTGGGGGAGTTTCTTGGGCCCCAAGACTTGATACAGATACCCAACTCAACATAACAACTAAGAGAAACTGTTTTAAGGGGGTTGGTGTTATCATCATAGGCTATCACAAAAATTAAAGGATTGAGGCTTAATTATACTCTGATCATTGTAACAATTAACCGATAATATGGTGATTTTTTCTATCTGCAAAGGGTTTAATTTATGAGGAACCACTCAATAATACAATCAATAACAGATAACTTAATTATGGATCATTAAATAATGACTTGGACTCGACACCACATTTTAAGCTTAGCTGACTGGAATACTCAAGAGTATAATACTTTATTACAAACTGCTTCTAGTTTTCGAGAAGTTCTCTCCCGACGCACTAAAAAGGTTCCGGCCCTTCAGGGACAAGTAGTGACAAATATGTTCTTTGAACCCTCTACTCGCACTCGCAGTAGTTTTGAATTAGCAGCTAAACGTCTATCGGCCGATATTCTTAATTTTGCCCCAGGAACCTCTTCTTTAACCAAAGGAGAAACCATTTTAGATACTGCTAAAACTTATTTGGCCATGGGAACTGATATTATGGTTATTCGTCATAAACAGGCGGGAGTTCCTCACGCGATCGCCGCAGAAATGGATCGTTTAAATACAGGGGTTAGTATCCTAAATGCCGGGGATGGCCAACATGAACACCCCTCTCAAGCATTACTTGATTTATTTACTTTGTGTTCTTTGCTAGACTTTGATCAACCTCGACTAGAATTATTACAAGGTAAAAAAATTGCTATTGTTGGTGATATTTTACATTCGCGGGTTGCTCGTTCTAATATTTGGAGTTTAACTGAGGCCGGAATGTCTGTACATTTAGCGGGGCCTCCTACTTTATTACCTCAATTATTTAGTCAGATTAAAACAGATTTTTATCCTGGACAATTATCTTTACATTGGCAACTAGAACCTGCTTTAATAGAAGCTGATTTTGTCATGACTTTAAGGTTACAACATGAACGAATGACCGATTATTTATTACCAAGTTTACGAGAATATCATCAAGGTTATGGTATTACCCGTGATCGTCTTAAATTATGTCATCCTAATGTTAAGATACTTCATCCTGGGCCAGTTAATCGAGGAGTAGAAATTAGTTCTGATTTAATGGATGATTCCAATTTTAGCTTAATTCAACAACAAGTAACCAGTGGTATTGCAGTTCGCATGGCTTTATTATATTTGATCGGTACATTGGCTGAGGAACGGTCAGAAGTTAAACATTTTTAAGTCCTTGCGACTACCCTTAGATCTTCTAGCTTTTTAACTTCTTGATATTTACTGTTTAAAGTGTGAGTATCAATTCCAAAATTAAGGACATTACTCATGAAAAGTTCAAGCAAAATCATCTTAGGGATAGCTTTACTCAGTACATTGGGGATTAGTGGTTTAGTACAAGCTATTAATACGAAACAAGTAAAATTACCAGTTGCTGTCATTTCTTCACAACATAAACCCTACCAAGTTGCAGAAGTACCAGGGGGTGATGGAGATGGGGAAATTAATGATGATGCTCAAGAACAAAAAGAATCCGCTAATTTACAATCTCTTGCTAAAATTGGCCCCCAACAAGCACAACAAGCTGCTGAAAAAGCGATAGGAAGTCAAGCAAGTCAGGTTAAATTAGAAAATGAAGATGGAAACTTAGTTTATTCTGTCATCATTGGACAGAAAGACATTAAAGTTGATGCAGGTAATGGGAAGATTCTTTATACTGATACTTCCAATGCTGAAACGAATGAAAAAGACCGTCCTCATAGTAGTATTCGTATTGCTGAAAATGCAGATGAAAATAATGAAACAAATGATAGATAGAGACGTTTCAAGACTCTTCATTTAAAATAATGAGTCGGTTGGGTTGAGAAACAAAACCCAACACTCATTACCTTTTTTTGTCAAGTTTCATTATCCTAGAACTTACACAGAAGTTTCAATTAATTGGTAAAGATACGATAAAACAGCTACCAATTCCTAACTGACTACTAACCGTAATTGTTCCCCCATGATGATGAACGATTGCTTGAACAATTGCTAATCCTAAACCAGACCCACCATTCCAATAAGAACGAGAGGTATCTGCTCTCCAAAATCGCTCAAAAATTTTCTCTAAATTTTCAGAAGCTATACCAATTCCTGTATCTTTAATTTCAATTTCAATTGAGGACTTTTTGAGTTTACCTTCGATGTAAATTATGCCTGATTTTGGAGTATAATAAATCGCATTATCAATTAAATTACTGAATAATCTTTCGAGCTTTAAAGAATCACTAAAAATGAACAAATTTTCAGAAAAGTTAAGTTGTAAGTCTAAATTTTTAGTCTTAATTTTTGTATGATTTAGCTTAATTAATTGCTCTAAAATACTGACTAAGTTAACCTTTTCTTTTTTGAGGAGATTAACTCTATCAGCGCGAGCTAAAATTAGTAAATCTTCAGTTAAATTAATCATTTGATCTGTGGCACTAGCAATCGCTTCAAAACTTTCTTGATCCGTTTTTCTCATTCCTTCTGCATACTTAAGAGAGACAGAAACATTACTATCAATTACCATTAAAGGATTGCGAAGTTCATGAGAAGCATCTGCCGTAAATTGTTTTAAACGTTGAAAACTTTCTTCAATGGGTTGCATTGCTTGATTGGTTAAAATAATAGCACCAATTCCACTACCCATTAAGGCAATGATCATACTAATTCCTAATACCCAGTCTAATTTTGTTAACGTTTCTTCTAATTCTTCCAAAGATTGACTGACTCTAACATAACCAATTAATTGACCATAATCACTATCAATAATGGGTAAGGTAATACTTTGGATATCAGGATTTCCTTGTTGAATTTGTACTAAAATATTTTGAGAAAAAGGGATAGTAATTACAAATTTACCTTGCTTTAAAATAGAGTTACCTTGTTTATCAAACCATTCTAAGGATTGACTTTTATTAAGTAATTCTTGAAGTCTAAAATCATTGTCAATTTTTAAATGATTGTTTTCCCATTCTGCATTACCAGACGCACCCTGTCCTAATACGGTTAGTTTTTGACTGATTTGTTCTGTCAAACTATGAGCAAAAATCAAACGAATTCCAATGATAAATACACCTAAAACTGAAGCTAAAATTAACAAATAGGATAAAAGTAAGCGATTACGAATATTTTGAAACACAAGATAAAAAAGATAACAATAATTAATCAAACAATTTTGTAGGTTTGGTTAAGGAACGGAACCCAAACTCATATCTTCATTGCCCATAATCATTTGTTGGGTTTCACTTTCTTTCAAGCAACCTACATTTATGCTTCAGCGAGTAGTATTGATAGCCATTAAACGATAACCCATTCCATAAACAGTTTCAATTAAAGTGTCGGGACTACCTGCCATTTTAAGCTTTTTTCGCAAATTGGTGATATGAGTTCTTACCGTTTCTTCTCCTGATAAATCATCAAAACTCCAAAGTTTGTCAATAATGGCTGAACGAGTTAAGACTTGATTTGGGTTTCTCAAAAAACATTCTAATATCATATACTCTTTCGGAGTTAAAGTTAGATAATTTCCGGCATAAGTCACTTCTTGACTATTAGGATCTAAGTGTAAATTACCATGAATAAGAATAGGCGTTTTAATATCAGAATACCTTCGATATAATGCCCGAATTCTAGCGGATAATTCTTCTAATTTAAAGGGTTTAACTAAATAATCATCTGCACCTGCATCGAGTCCTATTACTTTATCTTCTGTGGCATCTTTTGCCGTTAACATCAAGATCAAAGCTTGATATTTTACTTCTCTTAATCGTTTACAAAGAGAGATTCCATCCAATTTAGGCAACATCAAATCTAATAAAATTAAATCATATTGTGTCGCTTGTGTGTATTCCCATCCTTCTATTCCATCTTTGGCTAAATCGACCGAGTGATATTGATAGCTTAAATCTTTAGCCAAAGGGTTAGCAATACGATGGTCATCTTCAACGATTAGAATTTTCATATTCGTTTTTTCTGCTTAAAACTTAAGTAAATAACCAGACTAATAATGATAGAAATAAAAAGCATACTGGTTCCAATAGTGCCATAACCAAAGCCTCCATTTTTAGTAGGTTGAGATAGTAAATCACCGATTGATGCGCCAAAGGGACGAGTCAATATATAAGCTGACCAGAATGCTAAAACTGCATTCATTTTAAAGTAATAATAACCGATTGTTATTATAGCAATTGTTGACCCAAATACTAAAGCTGATTGTGCATAATCTAACCCTGAAGTTTCTGCTAAATAATCTCCTGTTGAAGTACCCAAGGCAAATGTAAATAAAATAGCTACCCAGTAGAAAAGTTCTCTTTTAACTGTGTTAATGGAGTGCATAGCTAATGTCTTTTCGCTGAAATACCAAAATACAAAAACTGCCAATAAGCCTAAAATAAAAACGATGTTAGTTGTTACCAAACTAACACCAAAATTATCTACTAATCTATCAGTAATTAAGGTACCGACAATACTGATTAAAACAACCACAAGCCAGTAACTCAAAGGTACATAGCATTTAAGCCTAAACTGATTTAAAAGGGCAATGAGTAGCAAACCACCCATAATATAGGATGTAATATCTAAACCAAGGTTCATCGTAAATGCTAAAAAATCAGCCCCAGTTTCACCCACTGTAGTTGCCATAACTTTAATCATCCAGAAGTAAATTGTCACCTCTGGAACTCTGTTCAAAATCTTCTCCACAATATTCCTCTTTCCTGATTTTTCTGACGACTTCATCATGCAGACAAAAAATCAAGAACTTGGAAAGATATCCTTTACTTTAGATTAAGATGTTTATTAGAGAACTGAGAAGATGGTCAATTGCGATCGCTTATAACTAAGGAATAGAGCTAAATGTTAACGTTTATGATAAAGATAATGGTGATTTTGCTCGATAAAAGCCTATACTGGGATGTTAATGATATTGATGAGATGTTAATATTGGTTAAGATTAAAGAAAAACAAAGGATCGTTATTAACCACATTAAAGTCTTATGAGTGCTGTGATCGCTGTCGAAAAAGAAAAGTTAGAAACCCCTCCCTTAGATATTCATTATCTCGGCGATCGCGCTTTGCGTCAGCCAGCTAAACGTATTGCCAAAGTGGATGATTCTCTACGCCAGTTAGCCAAAGAAATGTTACAAACAATGTATAGTTCCAATGGTATCGGTTTAGCTGCGCCTCAAGTAGCAATTAATAAACAGTTAATTGTTATTGACTGTGAACCGGATAATTCTGCTAATATACCACTCATTTTAATTAATCCTAAAATCATTGGTTATTCTCAAGAGTTATGTGTGGTAGAAGAAGGTTGTTTAAGTATTCCTGGGGTTTATTTAGATGTTACTCGTCCTAAAACAATTGAAGTAACTTTTAAAGATGAACAAGGTAAACCTCGTAAACTACAAGCAACTGATTTATTAGCGCGAGTTATTCAACATGAAATGGATCACCTTAATGGGGTGATGTTTGTTGATCGGGTTGACAATGGGTTAGCATTAAATGAAGCCTTACAGAAACAAGGGTTTTCAGTGCAAGCAGTCAAACCTGTTAAATAATGTAAATTAATGATATTTATTGTCCATCAGGAGTAATTTTTGTGACCCCAAAAAGCGGTGTATTATTGTTAGGATCTTGTATTGCTGCGATCGCAGGTGTGGGTTCAGTTTTTGAACTATCTTCAGGAACTCCTGAGTTGGGAAGTCTCCCGACTAGCATTATTTTAACTGTTAGTATTCCCTTAACGATTGTTTTCTTTTGGTTAGCTGTACAAGATACAAGAGCTAATATGAAATAATCAATAAATAGAGAGTCAATCTGTTGAATAGTTATTAATAATATGACATATTTTCACATTATTTAGACTCTCTATTATTTACTGATAACTGATAAGTACCTAATCAAAATTGATTGCACAGCCAGGGCGGGTTTATCTATTTTTTTTGTGAGAATCATGGATTTATGTAAAAAACCCGCCCCTACTACAAATTTTATGTAATTAATTTTGTCTATCTACTTAAACGATAACTGATAACTCTAAAAAAGGGGCAATAAAAAAATGACTGAAAAGGATAATCTTGATAAAATACAGGAACCGATAACAAATGCGCCCCCTGAAATTCGCCAAATTATTGAAGAAGTTTTACAATTAGAACAAGATAAAATCTCTGTTAAATCTCCTCGTAATATTAATGATGATATAGTTAAAATAATAAAAGAAATAATTCAATGAAACTTCTATCAATTAGATTATGTAATTTTCGTCAATTTTATGGAAAAACGCCAGAAATTAATTTAGCTTCTGGTCAGAGGAATACCACGATAATTCATGGTAATAATGGTGCAGGAAAAACCACATTATTAAATGCGTTTACCTGGGTATTGTACGAAAGATTTACTTCTGCTTTTATCTCCCCTAATCTCTTGATTAATAAACGATCTATTATGGTAGTAGAGATCGGAACATCTGTAGATTGTTGGGTAGAAATTTATTTTGAACATCAAAATAAAAGATATCAAATCAAGCGAAAATGCTACGCTTATCGGGATAAAAATGGAGTTATTCAATATAGTAAAAATCAGCTTTTGATGTTAGTTGCGGGAGAGGATGGCCGCTGGTATCCACCTTTACAACAACCAGAAGATATTATTAATCGAATTTTACCGGAAAGTTTACATCAATACTTCTTTTTTGATGGAGAACACATCGATCATATTTTTCGTTCTAGCGATCAAAATAATATTACAGAAGACACCAAAGAATTATTAGGGATTAAAGTTTTTGATCGCGGTATTGATCATCTAAAAAAAGCACAAAAAACATTACAAGATGAACTTAAAATAATTGGAGATATTACCACAAAAACTTTACTAAAGCAACAAGAAAAGCTAGAAAAACAACAGCAAATATTGATTGAAAAAAAAGCAACAATTATTAATGATTTAGAAAACAAAGAACTAGAAAATCAACAACTATCACAACAATTATTAGAATTAAGTGGTTCCGCAAATTTAAAACAGCTAAAAGAAAAATTAGAACAACAAGAAAAATCATTAAGAAAAAATTTAATTGAAGTAAAAACTAATCTAAAATCCTTAATTTCTCGTTTAGGATATCAAATATTTTTACCAGAAAGACTGAGCAAATTTCAAGCATTAATCGTTGATTTACGTCAACGGGGAGAGTTACCCAATGGCATTAAACAGCAATTTATTGAACAATTATTAATGAGAAAAAGTTGTATTTGTGGCCATGAATTATTAGAGGGAACTTTAGCTTATGAACAAGTAAAAGAATGGATGAATAAAGCAGGTATTGCTGGAATAGAAGAAGCTGCTATTCGCTTAGAATCTCAAGTAAATGAAATACCTCGTCAACTGCAAGAGTTTTGGGACAATATTGATCAACAACAAGGCAAAATCAATCAATACAGAACAGAATTATCTAGGGTTGAAAATGAATTAGATGAAATGAGTGAAAAATTCCGTAATTATCCTGATGAAGATATCAAATTATTGCAATTAAAGTTAGATAAGATTAATACATCAATTCGAGAATTAAGATTAGAACAAGGGGGAACTCAACAGGAAATTACGGTAATAGAAAAACAGATTGAAAATATAACAAAAGATATTGTTAAGCATAAATTAAAAGAAGATAAACAAT
Organism: Aphanothece sacrum FPU1; assembly: GCF_003864295.1. Taxonomy (NCBI): domain Bacteria; kingdom Bacillati; phylum Cyanobacteriota; class Cyanophyceae; order Chroococcales; family Aphanothecaceae; genus Aphanothece; species Aphanothece sacrum. The sequence continues at coordinate 12,087 of NZ_BDQK01000018.1, forward strand.
TATTAGTTAAACGAAGAATTGCTGCGAGTCAAGACGCAAGAGAAAGATTAATTGAAGTGAGAAATAGATTAGAAAAACAATTTAGACTTTCCTTAGAACAACGAGTGCAAGACATTTTTAGAACAATTTCTTTTACTCCTTATCTTCCTCGTTTAAGTCAAACTTATGAATTAACATTAGTTGAAAATACGTCAGGAATAGCGGTTCCCGTGGCAGCTTCTACGGGAGAAAATCAAATTTTAAGTTTATCGTTTATTGGAGGAATTATTGATAAAGTAAGAGAATGGAATCATAAAAATACCTTAATAGGGCCAGATAGTAGCACCTTTCCTATGGTGATGGACTCTCCTTTTGGCAGTTTAGATGAAATTTATCGTAGACAAGTAGCAAAATTATTGCCAAAATTAGCTAATCAGTTAATTATTTTAGTCACTAAAACTCAATGGCGTGGGGAAGTACAAGAAGAAACATATAATTATATTGGGAGAGAATATATTTTAGTTTATTATTCCCCTAAACCAGACTGTGAACAAGATTTTATTGAGTTAGGTGGAATTAATTATCCTTTAGTTACTCATAGTTCGACTGAATTTGAATATACAGAAATTATTGAAGTTACTCGAAAAAATAATAATTAAAAACAAAAAAGGTTCTACCGGACAAGTTATACTAAATTATTACAAATAATAGACTTCAAATCTAAAGAGTTAAGCTATACAAACAAAGGTTGCCTACGCAACCTATAATTGCCTCCGCCCTCGTCGGACTTTGTTTTTATAGTATAAGGCTTTAGCCTTTTGTTAATTATTAGTTTAGCATAGTAAGTGTGCTAAAACCCTAAAAAAGAGGTTTTTAAAAACCTCCCTAAGGTTTTTTTCATAATGTTTCTAAGTTAAACTTTTGCGGATATGTTCCTCAATCTTTTTTGGTTCTACCGGACAAGTTATGCTAAATTATTACAAATAAGAGACTTCAACTTTTCATAGTAGGAGTCAACGGCCGTTGACCCCTACAAAACAGGCAAGATGCGGCGTTCCACACCTATAATTTAGTCCGCCCTCGTCGGACTTCGTTTTTATAGCATAAGGCTTTAGCCTTTTATTAATTATTAGTTTAACAGAATAAGTCCCATAGAACCATAATTGCTTATGTTTTTAAAAACTGATTACTTTAATACAATTATTAATTGTTGTCAAAATAGTCCTATTGGCAAACAATTACCTAATGCTTTGTATGTTCATGTTAGCGCGATCACTTCTCTTGATCCTATTTTACAAGAGTACGAAATTAACGCCAGAATTACCGAAGATATTAAAGCAGCAACACTCATTAAAATTAGCACAGATAAACCGAAAATATCCTATCTTTTTTATCCTAATTTTGATGATGATCCCCATCCTGCTTTAACCTTAAGTATTGTGGTTGATCTACAAAATAATAAAGCTAATTATTGGAATTATAGTGATACAAATAATCCGCCAATTCTTCACAGAAAAGAAACATTTATTACCTCAAATTATCCAAAGTATGCCATATTTAAACACTTAACTTATTTAGAAGAAAATTTAGGATTGTTAAAATTATCTCGTTCTATTGGAACAAGATTAGAGTGGGAAAAACGATTAAAACACTATCGAATCACATTTGAAGGTCATTTTTTAATCTGTCTTCTTCCCCTTAACCCTACTGACACCGTATCAATTCAAATTGAACGTCATAAAGCTGCCATTGTCAGAAAAAGTTTATCTCGTCCGGTACGCTTAGCTTTAGAATCAGAATTATTTACTCCCCAAACTGATTTCTTCGACTATGGGTGTGGTTATGGTGGGGATATTGAACGTATCAGGGAAGCAGGATATAAAAGTTCAGGATGGGACCCTTATTATCGTCGAGATAGTCCGTTAAATTCTGCTGATATTGTTAATTTAGGGTATATTATTAATGTGATTGAAGATTTATCAGAACGACGAGAAGCATTAATTAAAGCATGGTCATTAACCCGTCGTGTTTTAATTGTAGCTGCCCAAGTATTAATTGATGATCGAGATCGAGGAGTTGTTGCTTATGGAGATGGAATAATTACCAGTCGTAATACTTTTCAGAAATATTATGAACAAGAAGAGTTAAAATATTATATTGATCAAGTGCTAGAAGTAGATTCTATTCCAGTGGGATTAGGTATTTATTTGGTATTTCGTCAAGAAAATGAAGCCCAAAGTTTTCGCGCTTCTCGTTTTCGTTCTAATGCTTCAACTCCTAGAATTCTTAAAGAAATTAAGCGATTTGAAGATTATGAAGCAATTTTAACTCCTTTGATGCAATTTGTCACAGAAAGAGGAAGACTTCCGGTTAAAGAAGAATTAAATAATGAGGTACAATTAAAAGAAGAATTTAGAAGCTTTCGTCAAGCTTTTCAGATCATTTTACAAGTTACAAATGAAGAAGATTGGGATATGATTACACAAAAACGTCGTCAAGATTTACTCTTATATTTAGCCCTCAGTAAGTTTGGTCAACGTCCCAAAGCTAAAGATTTATCTCCGAAAGTTAAACAAGATATTAAATCTCTGTTTGGTACATATAATAATGCTTGTCTCTTAGCAGATAATATGTTATATCAGGTGGGAGATTTAAAAATTATTGCTAATTTATGTCAAATTAGTCCGATTGGGAAACTATTAAAAAATTCCCTAGTAATTCATTTAAGTGCCTTAGAAACGTTAGATCCTTTGCTAAGATTATATGAGGGATGTGCGAGTCGAACAGTAGGCAGATTAGAAAAAGCGAATGTGGTTAAATTTTCTTGGAGAAAACCCAAAATATCCTATTTATGTTATCCTGATTTTGACACTAATCCTCATCCTAGTTTACACAGCAGTGTAGAAATTGAATTAGGGAATTTACGAGTTAATCATCGAGACTTTACCCAAGAAGATAACCCCCCAATGTTACACGAAAAAGATGCAATAGTTACGAAAGATTATCCCCTTTATGAAAAGTTTGCTCAACTCACTCTAAAAGAGAAAGAATTAGGATTATTAGAGGATTTTAAAACTATTTATCTTCTCAAAGGATGGTTGCAAACCTTAAAAGATAATTGTGTTATAATTAAAGATCATGAATTAGAATGGGATCAACAGGCAGATCCCCAACAAATTGAGTTAGTAAAAGCAAAAATTCAAGAAAGAAAAAATCATGAAGAACCCGTTAATGACTAGCCCTAACCCTAAAGGGTTGGGCTATACAAGTCAAGCCCGTATTCGCGGGCTAAATAAAGAATTATTAATATTTGAGCCTGCGTAGGCATGCTTCGTTCCTATAGCTCCAGGCTTCAGTCTGAGAGTATTTTTGAATAGGGACACTGAATAACTAACATTTTATTGCCCCCTTTTTGGAATTGATATTCTACCTCAATGATAGAGACATTGTATCCTTGTTCAGTCAATGTTTTTTGAATAGAATCTAAATAAGGGGAAGGTTGTAAATTGAGAGTTAATAAGGGAAAAATTCTGACTTCTCGACCAACTCTGAGCATTTCTTGAATTGATTTTTCGTGAAAAGACAGATCATAATGATCAGAATACAGAAATAAAAAATGAGAACATAAAACTAAATCAAAACTATTATCATAAAAAGACAAATTCGGCAAAAAGTCTACGAGATATCTTTGCTCTTTTTGACCTAAATTATAATCGTCTAAAAATTTATAAAGTGTATTAATTCTACTATCTCTTAAGTTTTCAGGAGACTGATGATAAGACCAAACCCAATCATCAGGAGTAGCTTTTACTTGATCGATAATATCATCAACCACTGCCTCAAATCGTTGTTTAATTTATTCCCCCGTAAATTCATAAATTGGATCAATCGAAGTCACCGAAAACCCTTGTTTTGTTGCTTCTGAATTAAAACTAGCTGGCCCATCAGCAACTCCAAGAATTTTTTTACTTAAATCTAACGCAGAAAGATGGAACATTTTGACATATTCATCAAAAGAACGACCAAAAGGAATAACATTTTTAAGCTGCATTGCCATAAAACAAACCTCAAAATCAGTATGGTTTCTTTAACAACTTAATGGTAAGCTACAATCTATAGTGTTTTCATTTGAAATATAGACACTTGTGGTACGCAACTTCTAGCCTGTAACGGGCAAGATGCACCTTCCACATTGACATCTCATTTAAAAATGCTATAGATGCTCAAGTTCTTTGGAATTCATGACTTCTGAGCCAAATGCTCCCCTAAACGAACCTAAACCTAATTCTGACCCCTCTGGTTCTGAACTTTATTCTCAAGTTCACCTGAAAAGAGCGGGAAAGAAACTACTGTTAATTTTGCCTCAAACAGAGACAAAAGACCCGGTTAATGAATGGACACAACTGCTACAAGATATCAAATATTGTCTCAATCATCATAAAGGAACTTGGACAGCAGGAACCGACCTTCATTTATTAACACAAAATCGATTACTAGATAATAGACAATTACGCAGTGTTACCGAAGCTCTCGAAAGCGTAGAAATCAAACTTACCCGCGTCTGTACCAGTCGCCGTCAAACCGCAGTTGTGGCTGCCACTGCGGGTTATTCGGTGGAACAAGAAACCATCAAGCAGAATTTATTATCCCAGGAACATATTAACCCAGTTTCCTTAGCTGAACCCTTATATCTTAAGACAACTATTCGTTCTGGGGTCGCCATTCGCCATCCAGGAACTGTTATTATCCAAGGAGATATTAACCCAGGGGGAGAAATCGTTGCCGATGGAGATATTCTTATTTGGGGGTCTTTGCGAGGCATTGCTCATGCTGGAGCTAAAGGGAACCTAGAATGTTATATTATGGCTTTGCGGATGCAACCAACTCAATTACGCATTGCTGATTCGGTGGCCAGAGCGCCATCAACCACTCCTGAAATTATAGAGCCAGAAGTGGCTTATATGACTAGCCAAGGAATTCGCTTACAATCAGCTTTAAACTTTACCAAAATTCATATATTTGACTCCCAAAGTAAAGGATGGATAGAAAAAAATCAAGGACAACCCATTGACAAGAATTAAAACCGTTATATAGATTAAGAATCATTGATAATTGAGTATTAAATTATGGCTCGTATTATTGTAACAACCTCCGGTAAAGGAGGCGTAGGAAAAACAACCATTACTGCAAATTTAGGCTCAGCAATTGCGCGATTAGGCTATAAAATAGCCTTAGTTGATGCAGATTTTGGTTTGAGAAACCTAGACTTATTATTAGGATTAGAACAACGAATTGTTTACACTGCTATTGATGTTTTAGAAGGTACTTGTACGATTGAAAAGGCTTTAGTTAGAGATAAACGTCAACCTAATTTAGTGTTGTTACCTGCAGCACAAAATCGCACAAAAGAGGCAATTAGTCCTGAACAGATGAAAGAATTAGTCAGTCAATTAGAAAAGCAATTTGACTACATTCTTATTGATTGTCCAGCCGGAATAGAAATGGGATTTCGTAATGCGATTGCGGCGGCTCAAGAAGCAATTATTGTTACTACTCCAGAAATGGCGGCTGTACGAGATGCGGATCGAGTTGTGGGGTTATTAGAAAGTGAAGAAGTGAAAAAAATTCACTTAATTGTTAATAGAGTTCGTCCCCAAATGATCCAACTTAATCAGATGATTAGTGTGGAAGATATTTTAGAGATTTTAGTAGTTCCTTTAGTGGGCATTGTTCCTGATGATGAAAGAATTATTATTTCTACTAACCGAGGGGAACCTTTAGTATTAGAAGAACCTCCATCTATACCGGCCATTGCTTTTAATAATATTGCCCGACGTTTAGAAGGTCAAGACATTCCTTTCCTGGATTTAATGGCCGCTCATGATAATTTAATTACTCGTATTCGTCGCCGCTTTTTCCGTAATTAATGACTTTTCTTTATTTTTTAATTAACCCATGATTCTCGAACTCCTAGAAAAACTTTTTGCCTGGAAAAGTAACCCTAAAAGTGGGGAAGAAGCTAAACGCCGACTTAAATTAGTGATTGCCCATGATCGGACGGGTTTAAGTCCAGAAATGATTGAAGCTATGCGTAAAGATATTTTAGAAGTGGTGAGTCGCTATGTGGATATTGATGCCGAAGAAATGGAATTTTCTTTAGAAAGTGATCAAAAAATGACCGCTTTAATTGCTAATTTACCCATTCGTCGAGTTAAACCCGAAAAGTTAATCCCTCCGTCCACATAATTTCAATCTAAGATTATGATTAAGATAAGGAATGAATAAATTTTCTCTTATTAATTCATGGATTATTTTTTTGTCCCTGTGATTGAATCAGCATAAAAAATATATCTTAAGTAACTATCTTCTACGAGATTACTATGGGGAGCAACAGCAAACTTTCCACAAGCTGCTGCAATTCCTTGAGAAACTGAAGGACTTTGAGTAACCACCCAAACCATTTCCCCAGTTTCTAAATTAATTTTATTGATAATAGTTGTATTAGGACTCAATTGTGATAATTCTTTAGTTAATTGAGGAACACCAGGATGAGCAATCTGTCTAGTGCGATACTGTTCTAATATTTTTCTAAAATCACTGATAGTAATGTTAGGAACATTCGTTTGTCTAATGGACTTATCTGCAACTAAATTAATTGATGATCCCCCACTGTTACGAAAATAAATTATCTCAGTTGTTTTGGAACAAGAGATTTCAGCAAATTGGGGAGGATGACTTAATAGTTTAGTGCTTATGGTTCCTAAAGTAGTCAGTAGAGCTAAAGCTAAGCCAAATATCCACAAAAAAGATGAATTTTTCGGGTGAGTTGGCACTAATAAAAGTCTCGGCCATGACATTTTATGGGCTAAAACAGCTAATCCCAAGGCAGGTAAAATAGCGATAAAAGGAATGGTAGCCATATAGGGACGCATTCCGGCATCCCAAGGGGGGATAAAGGGAACAGACAGTAAAATTCCTGTTGTAGTCACTAGGATAAAAGAGCAAATTGGAGTTTGACGCTGACGATAGGCATTAAACAAAGCGACTAGAGTTAATAATTGTAGGATAATATTGACTTTACTGACCTTAGCACTGGAGATAAAGGAAAACACAAAATCATCCCAGAGAAAGTTTTTCCATGCTCTCAGAAAGCCTCTAACTAGACCCAAGGGTTCTGCTCGAAGGGCTTCCAATACAAGTTCATAGACTTTTTGGGAGGCTTGTACATCATTAAAGTTCTTTAATTCTGGATGTTGCACAAAAACACTCTGCCAATTACCACCAGTGATTAATCCATAGAGAGAATAGGAAAAATTGGAGAAAGGAGTAGCATCAGCAGGAGCAACTAATTTAAAAATCAGAGAATTACACAAAAAACCTAAGAAAACGACACTAAATCCACCGAGGAGAAATCGACCAGACAACCGAGAAGAACCTCGAAATAACCATCCTCCCCATAAAATTAAGGCAGGTAAGATGAAAAAAGTTCCAGCACGGGTATTGAGGGCTAAGGTTAGGATAAATAATCCCAATAAACAACATTTACTACCCTGTTCTATCGTCCCTCGCCAAAGCAAGGCTAGTCCTATTGCCCCTAACCCTAATCCTAAGCTTTCTGTAGAGGCAGTTCCTAAATAGATTCGATAATAAAAAAATAGTATGGTTAATAATAAAGCCGCCGCCCCAGTTCCATGACTACGTTGTACTTCACTGGCTAACAAAAAACAGGCGATCGCGGTTATTAAAACGAGTAAAGCAATAGTAATTTGAAAATTTTGTCCTGTTAGTCCTAATAATGATGCTAAAACTCCGTGGGCTAAAGGTCGCCAGGAAGCAATATTTGAGAAAATTCCCCCTTCTAATAAATTCAGCGCACTACTGTAATAGGCGACGGTATCAGTCATGGTTAATAAACCAGCCATAACATAGCCACTCAGATTGAGTCCACTGCGCCATAGTCCTGATAATTGAATTGCAAAAAGAATTAGGGTTCCACTAAAACTTGTTAGTGTTCCTATCCAACCGGAAGGTAGATAAGCAAAATAGAGAAAAATAACACTCCCAATAAATAGACCCGTTATGTCTTGAGATAATAATATTTGACTTAGTTTGGTCGGTATTCCTATTGTAAGAATCAAAAAATAGATGACTATACTAATGATAAAAATAGCCAGATAATAAAGAGCTTCAGTTGAGAAAAATTTAAAAAATTTGTTAAATTTCATGATCTTTAAAATTTCTAATTTTCCATGAGACAATAACTTGATTGAGTCCGCATAAAATAGAAAAACTCCCTGACCACCTTTCTCACTGGGATTAACTGTTGATTTTCCACAAGCTGTTGCTATTCGAGATTCATTAATTATTTAGATTTTTCTGACTAAAAACTAAGTCAATATAGCCCCGCTTTTTTACAAGTTGATCGATTATTTTACCCTCAGCTATTTCTAATTTTCCTTTTTGATTAATAATATACATAAAATATGCGCGCTCTTGAAAATAATGAAAAATTTCTTCCGGTACAAATCCCAACTCAGACATACTATCTGGCATATACTCTAAAGCCACCACCGCATCAGGATTAGCTGTCAGGGTTTTTTCCATACCCAAACAAACAGGAAGTTCATATCCTTGGACATCAATTTTGATAAATTTAATGACTTCATTTTGCAATTCAGATTCCACAAATTTGTCAACAGACCAGATAGGAACCGAAGAAACTTGTGTTAAATTAACTCCTGATTTTTGATATTCTTCAGTAGCAATTCTGTGATCAGCATGATGATTTTCATTGTGCCAAAGTTTTATTGTTCCTGTGGTCTCTCCAACAGCAGCTTGAATGGGAATAATTTTTTCAATAGACTTGTGAATTTTGATAATTTCCTTCAAACTAAGAAAGTTAGTTTGATCAGGTTCAAAAGCATAAACTCTAAATCCTGGTGTCATTGCTTTAGAAAAAATTGTAGCCGTATATCCTATATTTGCTCCAATATCTAATATATTACCTTCTCTAAAGAAATCAGGATACTGTTTAGTTAGTCCAAAAAAAGGATCTTCAAAATATTTTTTGTATAAGAAATAACAAGACCAGAATATTTTCTTAAACCAGGGAGTTTCCAGTAAACCAGTCTTATTAACTAAGCTGTAAATAGAGAGTAATATTTTTTGGAAAAATTGCATTGATCATTCACCAATATAGCTATAATTTTGTATTATGAATTAATAGAGTATTTATCCCTCCCCCTGGGGGACATAGTTTTTCAATCGCCTCTTGAGTCATTGAAATTTGCTTTCCTGTGTTTAATTCTTGGAGTTTATATCCATGATTTTCAAGCTCATAAAGTAACTCTAATAACTGGTTTTTTTCTTCTTGAATATAGGGAGCCATCTCAATTATTATATCAGGCTTATAATGTAAAAGAGTGTTTTTTGCTCCTTTTATAACAGTTAGTTCATATCCATCAACATCTAGCTTAATTAAGTTGATTTTATCAACAGGATTATTCTCAAAATACTCATCTAGAGATATTCCTTGAACACCATCAGTTGTCATTAACTTTCCTTGATGCTCAGGATGGGTTATTTCATCTTGATTACCTTGCAAATTCCAACTAGAATAAACAAGAGATGGAGGTTTTTCTCCAGGTTCTAATAACATAATTTGTTCAGGTTTTACCCGATTCACTAAATGAGGATTCAAAGATAAATTTGTTTGTAATTTATTATAAGCCCATAAAGTTGGTTCAAAAGAAATAACTTGTCCTGACTCTCCAACAAATTGAGCAAGGGGTAAAGTTATTGCTCCAATATTGGCCCCAATATCTAAAATTATATCACCAGAATGAACTAGCTTTTTTAGAGCTTTAATTGTTTCCGGTTCATAAACGCCTAAATAGATAGCTAAATCGATTCCTTCTCGTAAATCTAGTGACCATTTTAAACCCTGTCGATAGACTTTGGTAATAGGCGAAAGTCCAAAAATTGCTCTTAGTCCAACAATTAGTTTACTTAGCCAACGAGCAATCGTAACTTTAGTTTGAGTTGATAGTTTTAAAGTAATCATTATACTAGGAATTATAAAAATTAACGAAACTTGATTTTTTGAGCAGCATAGAGACACATTTTCAACAAAACTAATCCTTCCTTAAAATGCTGAATATTGGAACTACCATAACTTCTAGGTACATATCTAACAGGAATATCTTGAATTTTTAATCCTAGTTTAGCTGCGCCAAATAATAAGTCAAAATCTCCAAAAGGATCAAATTCACCAAAATAAGAACGATTAGCCGCAATTCGTAAATAATTCTCTCTTGAAAGCACTTTTGTGCCACACAGAGAATCTTTAATCTTGACATTTAGAAGATAGGAAAGTAACCAAGCAAAAAAACGATTAGCCATGCGATTTAACCAAGGCATAGCTTCAGAATTAACTGGATACACTAAACGACAGCCATTAGCAAATTCACACCGTCCAGAGGCAATAGCATCAAAGAAATAGATTAAATCTTCTGGTAGAACGGTTAAATCTGAATCCAAAATTATCAGAATATCTCCCGTGGCCATAGCAAAACCTTGACGTACGGCATCCCCTTTTCCTTTGCCTTTTTGTTGGTCAATTTTAATATCCCATTGCTCACCATATTTAGCTTGTACTCGCTGAATTTCTTCCCAAGTATTATCTTGAGAATGTCCTTCGATAAAAATAATTTCTGTGTGTTTTCCTAGCTGTGGCATTCGAGTTACACAACTTTCGATATTACCGGCTTCATTACGGGCAGGGACAATTACAGAACAGGTAAAATTTTGAATATTTTTTTTCCCCTCGGCTAAATTAGGTTGCACTCTAGCAATGATATATTCAGTTAAACAGAGATTATTAATAATTGGTAGAGGAGCTAAATATTTATTAAATAACCCATATAATAAGGGTATTCTTCGGGGAACAAGCATCCGTTTTCCCTTGCCGATAACCTCCAAACCTTCCAAGTTAAGCAAATTTGTTATATCTTCATAACTGAGCCAATTAAGCGTCTCAATTTGCATTCTTTGTTTGAGAAAAGTGGCTAATTTTAAGACAAATTCCCAACCAGGATTATGAAATGTTAGAATAATTTTTGTTGATGTTTTACAGGCCTTTTTTACATTGACTAAAGCTTTTTGAATATTCTCAAGGTAACTAACAGTATTTGCTAATAATATATAGTCAAATTCTTTGTTACTTTGGAATAATTCAGCTTTTTCTACCCAAAATTCTAACTCTGGAAATCTTTTCTGAGAATTTTCAATAACTTGAGAATTAGTATCAATTCCTAAACCGTATTTGGGCTTGACGGACTCTAGTAAATAACCTGTTCCTGAGCCGATTTCTAATACTTCAGATTGAGGCTGTACGAAAAATTGATACAGTTCTTCAATATCCTGATAGTAAGATAAATTTCTGTTTCTCCATTCTTGTAAATCTGTCATTGATTTTCTCCTATTAATATTTTTTTATTGATTTGATCTAGTAAAGATTTTAAAGTATAAACTTTGTAAGAATTCTTTAAAAGGAAAAGCGATAAAAGTCATAGGATTAATAGTAACAATAATATTACGATTATCCTGTTTTGCTCCCTTAACAATTTGTTTAGCCACCCAATCAGCCGACATAACCCCAATAGGATTAAGATTACTTTTAAATGGCCCTAAAATTAACTTTCTTACCACACAGGGAGCATCTAAACGACGTAAAGTTACTAAATCACCAAAAGTACGTTTACTTAATTCATAAAGAGGGCTAAAAGCTGGATTTACTTCCGCTTCAGAGGTATTAACCCAAACTTCTTTACGAACTTTATCTTCATTGGTTTGAACTGTGTTAAAAAACAATTCCATTAATCGCCAACCAGAAAAAGTATTAACTTCATAAGATTGAGCGATCGCAGCTTCACTTCTGCCTTGATGAACATTAAGACCATGATTAATAATTAAAATATCAATCTTGTCTAATTCATCCTTTAATTGAGCTTCTTTTCCCACTTGCCAAGTTAAAGTTTTAACAGGTATTTCTTCATCATCAATATCTATATTCAGGATTCTTTCTTGAGAGGTTAAAGCAATGACTTTAGCCCCATTTAAGTGTAAATGTTTGAGTAAAGATAGACCCAAACTTCCCGATGCACCTGTTACAGCGATGGTTTTACCTTTAAGAGATAAAGCCGTTCCCATAATTTTATCAACAAAAGTTAATGTACCACAATAATAAGCCTTTTGGTTATCAAAATGGTGTCGCCAATGATAAGGACGATTGACGAACCAAGGAGCCGGAAGTGAGGTAAAATCCCCTTGACGATGGGTAAGATCTGTCAATTCATCCGCATAAGGAACCCCTGCACCACGAGCGATCGCCCCAAATAAAAAGGTTAAAGTATAAATAGAGCCTGACCAAGCTACCCAACTATAAGGGCTATTTTGTACAGTGAGAATCACCCCAGGTAAAAGACTCAAGGTTAACATGACTAAAGCTTCTGGCAAATCATTATACCAGTGAGCCTTACGATAAATCTCCTCACTAACAGGGGATAAATCAGGACGAAAAACCCGATGATGCCAAATATGGAGACGATATAAAGGAGGCCAATAATGGGATAAAACATGATAAGAGTCCCGTACAATTTCTACCCAAAGAATCGTTGCCAAGATCACAGTTGTGGCGGTAAGGATATTAAATACCATAAATAAGGGGTTGATTGTTTCGCTAGTTGAAGAATAATAAACAACGGGTTTTTTCGTAAAAACCCTCTATTTAAGACACTTCGCCCTTATTGTAGCCGATTATATTATCTTTTCAAATCCGTTAAGCTTAAAAAAACGCTAAAAAAATTAATAATTTCAGGTAAAATAATTGATCAAGAGAGCCTTAAGCAACTGATGGGTCAAGACGATGACCCCCCAGTTGTTAACATCGAAGAAAACGAATTACTCCGAAACCGACTTATGCCAGACAAATATTGGACAGATAACAGCGAACCTCAAGAATTAGATCCCCTTCGTTCCTTATTATCTGAATGGTCTGATCCCGAAGATGAAGAAGAGGAATTTAGAAGCGATTTCTTTCAAGGATTATCAGGACGGCGCAAAAAAGCGGCGTTTGTCTTGATGACGATCTGGGGCATTACCATAGGACTACATTTAGTCGCTTGGGGTACTTGGATCGTTTTCGGGTTAACTGCCTTGTTTCTGCTTCAAGCTGTGCGTCTGGTATGGGCCAAACCGGAGGAAACTCCTCCTCCCTTATGTGATGAAGCCTTAGCCAATGCGCCCTCTGTTTCCCTCTTAGTAGCGGCGAAAAACGAAGAAGCGGTCATTGGCCAACTGGTCAATCAACTATGTAATTTAGATTATCCTGTCCCTAAATATGATTTATGGGTGGTCGATGATCATAGTACCGATCAAACTCCAGTCATTTTAGAACAATTAGCCCAACAATATCCCCAACTTAAGATTATACGTCGTCCGGCCAATGCAGAAGGGGGTAAGTCAGGGGCGTTAAATCAAGTCTTCCCTCTGACAACGGGAGATATTGTGGGAGTCTTTGACGCTGATGCCAAAGTTTCCCCCGACTTGTTACGGTGTGTGGTTCCCCTATTTGAAGCGCAAGAAATGGGGGCAGTACAAGTGCGTAAAAGTATTGCTAATGCTTCCTTGAACTTCTGGACAAAAGGACAAGCGGCCGAAATGTCCCTCGATGGCTATTTTCAGCAACAACGTATCGCCATTGGTGGTATTGGAGAACTCAGAGGAAACGGTCAATTTGTGCGTCGTTCTGCCTTGATTAACTGTGGCGGTTGGAATGAACAGACTATCACCGACGATCTCGACTTAACGGTTCGTTTACACCTGGATAACTGGAAAATAGGCTTTTTGTCCCAACCTGCCGTCGAAGAAGAAGGGGTGACGAATCTTAAATCCCTGTGGCATCAGCGTAACCGTTGGGGAGAAGGCGGTTATCAGCGTTATTTAGATTATTGGCGGTTTATTTGCACTCAACCCATGGGATGGCGCAAAAAATTAGATATGTTCTCATTTATTTTGATGCAGTATATCTTACCGACGGCCGCCGTTCCCGATTTCATGATGATGACCGTTCGCCACCGCTTGCCCATTTTTAGCCCCCTCACAGGCTTGATTTTATTTCTTTCCTGTTGGGGTATATTTAATGGGGTTCGTCGCGCTCAGAGTGACCAAAAATTGGGGTTAGGAGAGATTTTTAGTTTAGGATGGCAAAGCCTAAAAGGACTATGGTATATGATGCACTGGTTTATCATTCTGCCGAGTGTAACGACTCGGATGTCAGTACGTCCTAAACGATTAAAATGGGTCAAAACCGTTCATCAAGGGCATTAGGCGTAGGATTAGGGGCTTAACAGATCTTTCATTAGTATCAACTTAAGCCCAAAAAGCCCATTAGATAAAAATTGTAGGATGGGTTAGCGCAGCGTAACCCATCACCAGAAGATGTTAAACAATTGGGTTCTACCGGACAAGTTATGCTAAATTATTACCAATAAGAGACCTTAACTCTAAAGAGTTAAGCTATACAAACAAAGGTTGCCTACGCAACCTATAATTTAGTCCGCTTTCGCGGACTTCGTTTTTATAGGATAAGGCTTTAGCCTTTTATTAATTGTTAGTTTAGCATAGTTTGTCCGGTAGAACGTGCAAAAGTCAAAAAGTAATAAATCCTGATGCTGAAAGCATCTATTCTTCTTTGGCGTTGCGGCGTTGCCTGACTTCTACAAGAAGTCTATTGATAACTGATTTAGACTTTGCACTTTCCAGATGTCCCCTACAGTCCTAAACTTGACATGATAGGTGTAACAGGCAATTGCGAGGTCTTCTTGTGAAAAGAGTTTTAGCAATCATACTTGGCGGTGGCGCAGGATCGCGCTTGTATCCCCTAACGAAATTGCGGGCCAAACCCGCCGTTCCTTTAGCGGGTAAATATCGCCTAATTGATATTCCGGTCAGCAATTGTATTAACGCAGAAATACTCAAAATCTACGTTTTAACTCAATTTAACTCCGCTTCCCTTAACCGTCATCTGAGTCGCACCTACAACTTCACAGCCTTTAGCGATGGATTTGTGGAAGTGTTGGCAGCACAACAGACAACGGAAAATCCTAGTTGGTTCCAAGGAACGGCTGATGCTGTGCGTCAGTATCTGTGGTTATTTCAAGATTGGGATGTGGATGAATACTTGATTCTGTCGGGCGATCA
Organism: Aphanothece sacrum FPU1; assembly: GCF_003864295.1. Classification (NCBI taxonomy): domain Bacteria; kingdom Bacillati; phylum Cyanobacteriota; class Cyanophyceae; order Chroococcales; family Aphanothecaceae; genus Aphanothece; species Aphanothece sacrum. Next base: position 27,327 of record NZ_BDQK01000018.1, read on the forward strand.
TTTATATCAAATGGACTACACGGATTTTGTCCGTCGTCATCGCGAAACTAGGGCTGATATTACTCTATCCGTAGTCCCTATGGATGAGAAACGGGCATCTAGTTTTGGTTTGATGAAAATTGATGATCGTGGCCGAGTGGTTGATTTCTGCGAAAAACCTAAAGGGGATGAATTAAAGCAGATGCAAGTTGATACCACTATTTTAGGATTAAACTCAGAACAGGCAAAAGAAAGTCCTTATATTGCTTCTATGGGAATTTATGTCTTTAAGAAAGAGGTACTCAACACCCTACTAGCTAATAACCCCGAACAAACGGATTTTGGCAAAGAAATTATTCCTTCATCGGCGAAGGATTACAATTTACAGGCCTATCTCTTTAAGGGATATTGGGAAGATATCGGAACGATTGAGGCTTTTTATGAGGCTAATTTAGCTCTAAATCGTCAACCATCCCCTCCGTTTAGCTTTTATAACGAAAAAGCCCCCATTTATACCCGCGCCCGTTATTTGCCACCTACCAAGGTGCTTAATAGCAACATCACTGAATCGATGATTAGTGAAGGGTGTATTATTAAAGAGTGCCGCATCCATAATTCAATCTTAGGGATTCGTAGCAGGGTAGAAGCCGATTGTGTCATTGAAGATACGATGTTAATGGGGTCAGATTACTATGAATCCCCAGAAATAAGAGCGTCTTACTTAACAGAAGGCAAACTTCCTATAGGAATCGGCAAAGGTAGCACTATTCGACGGGCTATTGTTGATAAAAATGCTCGTATTGGCAAGAATGTCACCATTGTCAATAAAGAAAACATCGAAGAATCTAACCGTGAAAACGAAGGTTTCTACATTCGCAATGGCATTGTTGTTGTCCTTAAAAATGCCACTATTGCTGATGGCACAGTGATTTAGGAAATTAGGAAGTAAGGAAGTAAGGAGGTGAGAAGAATTGGTGGACTTTTACCTTTTAACTTCCAGCTTCCTATGTTGTCCCTTTCTCTAATTAATAATTAATAATTAATAAGTTGTGAATATTCGTTTATTAGTGCTTGACATTGATGGAACTATTGCTGGCGAATCTAATACCGTCAGTGACAAGGTTAGAGAAGCGATAGCTGCAGCACAAAACCAGGGCATTCAAGTTGCTTTAGCGACTGGAAGAATGTATCATTCAGCTTTGCGTTTTTATGAATTAATTGGCTCTAAATTGCCGATAATTGCTTATAATGGAGCTTGGATTCAATCTCCCCTCACAGGTATCCGTCATCATCATTTTCCTGTATCTGAGGCGATCGCGTTAGAATTATTAGATTATTTTGCACAATCCCAATGGCAACAAAAAATAGAAGTTCATTGTTACATAGATGATCAGTTATATGTATCGGAGGTTACTGCGCGTACAGAAGCTTACCGACAACGATCAAAAATGGAACCTATTTTAGTAGATGATTTACGGAATATTCTGAATTTACCTACGACAAAAGTATTAGGAATTAGCCAACCGAAGGTAATCAAAAAAATTCTCAAAGAGTTACAAGAACGTTATTCTCGTGAGGAACTTTATTTGACTCAATCAACTCCTATTTATTTTGAAGCAACTCATCCTCAAGCGAGTAAAGGGGTAGGAATTCGCTTTTTAGCTGAAGAATTTCTCAATTTAGAAGCGAGTGAAGTAATGGCGATTGGAGATAATTTTAATGATATTGAAATGTTAGAATATGCAGGATTGAGTGTCGCTATGGGGAATGCTCCTGATGCAGTGAAAAAAGTGGCTAATTGGGTAACTCCTGATGTAGAAAAAGATGGAGTTGCGATCGCAATTAAGCAATTTTTGTTAAGTTGATATACTGTAGAAATATGATGAATCAGGAAGTAAACCTCAATGTGGCATAATATACCAGATTGTATGCGTTTTATGTAGCAGCTTAACCAGATGAGTGTCAATCATCTATCCTGTTTGTCTTATGGAGTCGGTCACGGTCAAGAAGGAGTGTGTCTTAATCTACAAATTGGCCCCCACCGTATTTTACTTGACTGTGGTTTGCCCAATATTTACCAACTCCTGACCCAAGCTAAACCTCCAGTAGATGCCGTATTCTGTAGTCATGCTCATGGTGATCACGCTAGGGGTCTTTTAGCCCTACACCAAGCTTTTGAGACACTCCCTATCTACGCTAGTCAAGTAACGACCCGACTGCTTCCTCTTAACTGGCCTGAGCAAATTTCTGATACGAATTTCTGTTTTCCCTTAAAATGGCGATCGCCGATTCAATTATTAAAAAATCTCACGGCTGAATTATTCCCGGCCGGCCATTTGCCAGGGGCCGCTGCCATTTTATTAAGTTATCGTACCCCAAAACGCACCTATAAAGTGCTTTACACAGGAGATTTTTCTCTTTCTAATCTACAACTGGTGGAAGGCCTGTCCGTGGAAGGATTACGGGGATTATCCCCTGATGTCCTCATCATGGAAGGCAGTTACGGAACGGCCCGTCATCCCCATCGTCGTCAGCAAGAAAAACATCTGATGCAGCAAATTGAGGAATCTTTAACACGAGGCTATAATATTGTTTTACCTGTTCCAACTTTGGGGTTAGGTCAAGAACTCCTCAAGCTTTTACGTTCCCATCATCAGTTTACCGGACGAGATTTAGATATTTGGGTACATGGTCA
>NZ_BDQK01000018.1:32500-35473 GCF_003864295.1 Aphanothece sacrum FPU1
CTTCTCCCGAAGTTACGGGGTCATTTTGCCGAGTTCCTTAGAGAGAGTTATCTCGCGCCCCTTAGTATTCTCTACTCCCCTACCTGTGTCGGTTTCGGGTACAAGTAATTGGCTCTTAACGTGGTTCGGGCTTTTCTGGGAAGCATGACTCATGCCACTTCGCCTCCGTAGAGGCTCGGATTCGCTCCTTAGCTCAAAACGTTTTCTCCGTTCTTCAACGCCTCGGTCACTTACACTGGTAACCATCATCCAGCTGACATCAGCCTTCTCCGTCCCCCGGCACAAAAGTCAATTAGTACGGGAATATTAGCCCGTTGTCCATCGACTACGCTCTTTAGCCTCGCCTTAGGTCCTGACTAACCCTCCGTGGACGAGCCTTGCGGAGGAACCCTTAGGGTTTCGGGGTTAGGGATTCTCACCCTAATTTTCGCTACTCAAGCCGACATTCTCACTTCTGTACTGTCCACACCTGCTTGCCGCTAGTGCTTCACCCTATACAGAACGCTCCCCTACCCAAGAATTATCAATTATGAATTATGAATTATGAAAAAGAAGTTCAACTCCTTTTTATAATTTATAATTTACAATTTATAATTCTTGCCACAGCTTCGGTAGAATACTTAGCCCCGTTCATTTTCGGCGCAGGAGCGCTTGACCAGTGAGCTATTACGCACTCTTTTAAGGATTGCTGCTTCTAGGCAAACCTCCTGGTTGTCCATGCACTCCCACCTCCTTTATCACTTAGTATCCATTTGGGGACCTTAGCTGGTGGTCTGGGCTGTTTCCCTTTCGACGATGAAGCTTATCCCCCACCGTCTCACTGGTTGATGCTTACAGGGTATTCTGAGTTTATCTCGCTTTGGTACCGCTCTCGCAGCCCGCAGCGAAATAGTGCTTTACCCCCCCATAAGGTACACAACCGCTGCGCCTAAACGCATTTCGGGGAGAACCAGCTAGCTCCGGGTTCGATTGGCATTTCACCCCTAACCACAGCTCATCCGCTAATTTTTCAACATTAGTCGGTTCGGACCTCCACAAGGTATTACCCAAGCTTCATCCTGGCCATGGTTAGATCACCCGGGTTCGGGTCTACAAACTGTGACCAAGGGTCGCCCTATTCGGACTCGCTTTCACTTTGGCTTCAAGTTCTCACTCTTAACCTGCCACAGCCTGTAAGTCGCCGGCTCATTCTTCAACAGGCACACGGTTAGACGTTAAATCGTCCTTCCATTGCTTGTAGGCTAACGGTTTCATGTTCTATTTCACTCCCCTCATCGGGGTTCTTTTCACCTTTCCCTCGCGGTACTGGTTCACTATCGGTCACACAGGAGTATTTAGCCTTACGAAGTGGTCTTCGCTGATTCACACGGGATTTCTCGTGACCCATGCTACTCGGGATACAGTTAAGCTGTTCAAGTTTTCAACTACAGGACTTTCACCTTCTGTGGTGCAGTATTCAGCTGCTTCGTTTAACCATCCTAGTCTACGTTACTGTCCCACAACCCCATCAACCGAAGTCAATGGTTTAGGCTGGTCCCTTTTCGCTCGCCGCTACTGGGGGAATCGCTTTTGCTTTCTTTTCCTCGGGCTACTAAGATGTTTCAGTTCGCCCGGTTGGCTCGCGTCATCCTATATATTCAGATGACCGTACTAGGGGTTGCCCCATTCGGATATCTCCGGATCATTGCTTGCTTCCAGCTCCCCGGAGCGTTTCGTCGGTAACTACGTCCTTCATCGCCTCTGTGTACCTAGGTATCCACCGTTAGCCCTTTGTAGCTTGACCAATAGGTCATCTTCAATTGACTTTTTTCTTGACTCGTTATTCTGCAGTTTTCAAGGTGCTGTACTGGACTACTAATAGGGCCCAGCAGTCTGTCTCACTCATGAAGGTAAGACTCGGTGCTGAACAAATAGGGTCAGTCGAAACAATTAGGTGGGCCATCCTGGACTCGAACCAGGGACCTCACCCTTATCAGGGGTGCGCTCTAACCAGCTGAGCTAATAGCCCTTAGAAGTTATCAGTTATCAGTTGTTTGACTGACTGCTGTTGGCTGATTGACCCGAACAGACTTCCTAGTTTGAAAGCTTTAATACGATTTTCTTCCCCTTGCACGACCTTGGGATGTCTTAAATTATGAATTATAAATTATAAATTCTGAATTATTTGTCATAATTCGTCATTTTGCATTCATAATGAAAGAAGGTCTCCCTAAAAGGAGGTGATCCAGCCACACCTTCCGGTACGGCTACCTTGTTACGACTTCACCCCAGTCACTAGCCCCACCTTCGGCGTCCCCCTCCACAAGGGTTAGGGTAACGACTTCGGGTGTGGCCAGCTTCCATGGTGTGACGGGCGGTGTGTACAAGGCCCGGGAACGAATTCACCGCAGTATGCTGACCTGCGATTACTAGCGATTCCTCCTTCATGCAGGCGAGTTGCAGCCTGCAATCTGAACTGAGGCTGGGTTTGATGAGATTCGCTTGCCCTCGCGGGGGTCGCTACCCGTTGTCCCAACCATTGTAGTACGTGTGTAGCCCAGGGCGTAAGGGGCATGCTGACTTGACGTCATCCTCACCTTCCTCCGGTTTGTCACCGGCAGTCTCTCTAGAGTGCCCAACTTGAATGATGGCAACTAGAAGCGAGGGTTGCGCTCGTTGCGGGACTTAACCCAACATCTCACGACACGAGCTGACGACAGCCATGCCACCACCTGTGTTCGCGTTCCCGAAGGCACTCTCCTATTTCTAAGAGATTCGCGACATGTCAAGCCCTGGTAAGGTTCTTCGCGTTGCATCGAATTAAACCACATACTCCACCGCTTGTGCGGGCCCCCGTCAATTCCTTTGAGTTTCACACTTGCGTGCGTACTCCCCAGGCGGGAAACTTAACGCGTTAGCTTCGGCACGGCTCGGGTCGATACAAGCCACACCTAGTTTCCATCGTTTACAGCTAGGACTACAGGGGTATCTAAT
>NZ_BDQK01000019.1 GCF_003864295.1 Aphanothece sacrum FPU1
TTCGTAATGTTTAATCATTTTAAAATCCCTCTATGGTATCGTTTTCTTTTTCGATTTCTTCTCTAGTTTCTTGTTCTTTAATTAAATCTAAAATTTGTCTAGCGATAGAAATTCTTTCTTTATGGGTTAAACCGTAACATTGTAAACTCCAAGATAAAACATTATTTGATTGTCAATGTCTCCATAAAAGCAGTGTGACATATTGTTTGCTATAGCTGATTGGCAATAATTCGTACTTCTTTGTGGGTTAGAACTTTATGCCCATAACATAAGTCATCGTCTTCAAAAAACATTATTATAAGCAATCGTCTCAATCAAACTACGAAAGCCTTTTTTTTAGGCTATATCCATCCTTTTCTATGAGCATTTAATTAACTCCCTCTTGATTAATGTGTGTAGATTGTTCCCTAACCCGACTAGACGGGTTAGGTTATTTGGTACGTGGGCGATCGCGGTTTTAGATCAAGCTTGGGGGAAAGAAGGGCGCGATCGCGCACCAAACCCCGACCATTCCCCATAGGGCCAATGCTCCATTTTTCGACTGGTTGCAAATTTTTCGGTCGGGTCGGTAATGGCGGTGATGGTCATTTATGATGGCTTTGAAAAGGCGAAAAATTCTTCTATATAGATAGAAATTGTTTGACGCTCTATTCAACTGGGATTTTTCTGGGTTTGGCATAAAGCTCTAAGGGGGCGGTGATGGATCGAAGCGGATTGATGCCAATTGGCACAAAAAAATATAGTCATTAATTTTCTGCCAATTGGCACTGTTAATTAGTTTCTAAAAACTCCTTACCTTTTCAGGACAAATGTTTTTAGGGAACAAATCCGCGATCGCGATCGCTTAAAACAATTTAGGGAACACATGGAACAGTTAGACTTTACTAATAGTTAACTCTTTTGACGGTTCTGAGATGGGTAAGTCATCGGGAAGGTTCGATACATCGATATCTAATGACTTAGCTAGAGTTTTAAGGGATATTTTGAGATGACAGCATAAAAGCACAGCACTATCGAGCTTAGGCATTCTTTTTTGACTAACCCAAGAATTGATCGTCACTTCTGGGATACCTGTTAACTTGCTAAATTCGCGCTGTGTCATGTTCGCGTCGGCGATCAATCCCTTCAATGTAATTTCCTTTGACTCAATCGTATGTAGATTCATTTTAACATAATTTCCATACGATAGTATTGACAAAATGGACTAGCCCATACTATCGTATGGATAAGAGACAACACAAACCCCTTCCCTTAAGGACTTCCTGCGAGGTTAAGTCATAGTTAGGGAACAGGTTATAGTTTAGTGTTGTAACGAATTGCTAATTAATTGGGAGGTGTTTAATTAAAAATTAGGCTATTGAGTGACACAAGCAAACTTTTTACCATTACAGTTTCCTATTGTCTTTAAGTCTAAGGGGAATTATTAATAGGCTTGAATTTCCCCTTATTTCTTCCCTCAAATTGTTCCCTAATTAGGGATTGTTCCCTAACTTACTCAACTTTAGGTCTTTATTATGGACGCTAATCCTCAAACTCTCTTAAAAGGTCTTTGCTCTCGTATTTTTCACAATGGACATGAAATAAGTTGTCAGGACTTTTTGCCCCCGTGTCTACATGGATCAAGAGGTTTATGAGATTTTACCCAACTACTTACAACACATTCTAAATGTCATTACGGAGCAAGTAGATAACGGTAAATGGCTAGAATTAGATGAGGCCATAGAATTATTTCATCGCTCATCCTTTTCTTGGCTATATATGGGAGCAATCGCACAAGTTGTTAAAGAGTTGAAAATTTATCAAGGTAAATTTAAGACCTTTAAAGATTTTTGTGAAAAAGCCCTAGACCGTAGCAGAAGTTATATAGAACGGCTTATTAAAGCTTCTAAAATCGTAATAGAATTAGCACAGATGGGCTTTAGTAAATTACCAGTTAATGAGGCACAAGCACGGCCATTAACTAAGTATCAGGGGGATGAATTAGCGGATAGATGGAATGAGGTTATTCACACAATACCCTCTCATTTAATCACGGCTGAAATTGTTGAGGAGAGAATGGATGAAAAGAAAGAATATGCCTATCGAAGTATTAAGATACCTAGAAAAGTATGGGACGAATTTGAAGCTAAAGTCTTAGATAAAGGAGGTAATCCAAAAAAGGAACTAGAGAAGCTTTTGGGAGAATGGGAACCCGAAGAAGAAACACAAGATGAGGAGGTATTAGAGGATGAAATAATAGAACCTGTTACGGTTGAACAGGTTAACCGATGGCTAGACGACCTTGAGAATCTCTGCCGCAAGCTATGACTTGCAACAATTACAACGCTTGTACAATACGGAGTAAATTATGCCTAAAATGGGTTTTTCGGGTTACTTTACCGCTTATACTAAGCTAAAGTCAGATTTTAAACCTTTACAAAAAAATTTTCCCTGATGGAATTCCCGTACTTTTCATCCAAAAAATAGAGGGTAAATTATCCGATGAGATAACCTACTTTTGGGAGATACCAGAGGAAGTATTAACCGAAGAAGAAAAAGTAAAAACTTATGAATTTTTTGCGATTTTAAATGGTTTGTCAATTGAAAAATTGACATCCAACACAGCTAACAATTCCTAACACATCTTTAAGAATGGTTCTTTCTCGATCCTTAGAGAAAATTGGATATCGAATTGGAATACTTTAAACAATTAGTCTTTAAACAAGCAACGCTTAACAAAGACAATTTATAAGGTCTCTTTCCAATTACACTCAATTACACTTAGTTAATGTGTCTTGTTGTCTAGCAATTGCCTTCAAAGGCTTTTGAAGAATATTCATCTGTGTTTAATAAAAGATGCTAGTGACTCATTTACAGAATTTTTGACCGAAAATTGTGAGGAGTTTAAAAACTTTCTATGAGGAGATTAAAAAGGGTACTTTTAACCAAGAATTTAACGAGAACATAAGGAATAATAAATCCCTCACTGAATTAATTTTGCAAGTTACCAGTGAGGGATACTCAAACGTCCTTTCGTTTAATTGTTTAAACCTATTTTGATGATAAACACAAAATGACTGATATTAATCTATCCATACCTCAATTTGTTCTAATTCCTTACACAGTTAAGAGAAGGAATGCTTCACTATGATTAACACCTTTGAGATAGCAGAAGTTAACGATGATGGGGAATTTATACGACTTAAATTAAGAAATGGTTCCCTCGCATCTTTTCTGACAAAGAACGTCAAATTGTTATTGAACAATTGATGAAGTTTCACATCAAACAATAAGTAATTACTAACTAAGTGATTGTTACAATTTGAAACAATTCACTAGGGACAAACTTACTGATAAAGTTGAGTGCGATCGCTCTCCCATCTGATGAGACTGGTTAGCTACCAGTTGAAATGTTCCCTAACTTTTGGGACATATGGGAAGCTTCCAAACCTTCCCGTCTTTCTGTTTAGGACTGTTTTAGGCTGTAAGGAGGAAACAGGCTTCGGCTTTTACATCTTCGTCGGCTCGGACAGTTTTAACGGAATGCTCAAATCAGTTAGCTTGAGTCATGCTT
>NZ_BDQK01000020.1 GCF_003864295.1 Aphanothece sacrum FPU1
GAAAGCGCATGAAGGCAAGGGAAGTGGTTCGGCTCAACCTGCTAAAGCAGAAGCTCCTGCAGCGACAAGTGCTTCATCAAGTAATTCTGCATCAGTTGTTCAAGATCATAGTTCAAATGGCCGCATCAAGGCTTCTCCTTTAGCCAAATCTATGGCCAAAGAAAAAGGCTATGACCTGAATCAAATCAAAGGAACTGGCGATAACGGCCGCATCACCAAACAAGACATAGAAAACTTTAAACCAGGTTCAGCTCCAGCAGCAAGCAAGCCTGCTTCAGCAGGTAGTGCACCAGTTGTGTTACCAAGTGTGGTAGGTCAGGAGAGCTTCGAAGAAGTGGCGGTATCGCAGATGCGCAAAACAATTGCCAAGCGTCTGAGCGAAAGTATGTACACAGCGCCTCACTTCTATCTGACCATGGAAATCAACATGGACAAAGCCATTGAAGCCAGAAAGAGCATTAACGAAATCAGTCCTGTAAAAGTAAGTTTCAATGACTTGGTTATTAAGGCAACGGCTGCTGCTTTACGCCAGCATCCGGATGTAAACGTAAGCTGGTTAGGCGATAAGATCAGAAAGAACCATCACATACACATTGGTGTAGCCGTAGCGGTGAAAGATGGTTTGTTGGTTCCTGTAGTTCGCTTCGCAGATAATAAATCATTATCACATATTTCGGCAGAAGTAAAAGATCTGGCTCAAAAGGCGCACGATAAGAAGCTACAACCCAAAGATTGGGAAGGTTCAACATTCTCTATCTCCAACCTGGGTATGTTTGGCATAGAAGATTTTACAGCTATCATCAATCCGCCAGATGCTTGTATTCTGGCTGTAGGTGGTATTAAAGAAACGGCAGTGGTGAAAAATGGTCAACTGGTACCCGGTAGTGTCATGAAGGTTACACTTTCTTGTGATCACCGTGCAGTTGATGGTGCTGTTGGTTCTGCTTTCCTTAAAACGCTGAAAGGACTGTTGGAAGATCCCGTTAGGATTTTGATATAAGCAAGCCTGGTGCTTGCTTACTGAATAGAAGAAATGATTGAAGTTCGTGAACCCATATTAGCGCACGGAAAAAAGAAACTCACCATTGAGGAATATTTGGCTTTTGAGCGAGCCTCCAATCAAAAACACGAGTATTATCAAGGAGAAGTTTTTCTGATGCTTGATGAGGTTCCTGAGGAGACACCAATCATAGATGTTCGTGCAAAGTCTGGAGCCAATCATGTACACAACATCATCTCTGTTAACATCATTGGCGAGTTATACATTAGGCTAAAGGGGAAATCATGCAGGCCTTTTGGAAGTGATATGCGAGTTTATATTCCTGAGAACTCGCTTTTTACTTATCCGGACATTTCTGTGTTTTGCAGCAACCTGGATCTATCCAACGAAGACTCAGCAACAGAGCCTATTGTAATTTTTGAAATTCTTTCTCCATCAACTAAAAATTATGATCGGGGTAACAAGTTTAAATTTTACAAGGATATTGCATCACTTAAAGAGTATATTTTAATTGATACTGAAAGTGTTAACGTTGAGGTCTTTCGTATGAATAGCACAGGGCGTTGGGAGTTAGAGGAGTATAAATCACTATTCGACACATTAAAAATGCCTTCGCTCAGCATTGATTTGCCTCTCAAACTCATTTATCAGCAGACCTCATTAATCAAAAATGCATAACAAAACCTGTTACTTGTGTTGGCTATTTATGCTATGTGCCTATGCAAGCTCCTTTGCACAATTTGGTCAATTCTCTGTTTACGCCAGTGGCACGGGAACGTATGC